>NZ_DATMYY010000053.1:0-4100 GCF_035560735.1 Methanospirillum sp. | reverse complement strand
TTACACTTACTGGTATTAAATGATTTGTGGGCTTTATTTTGTTTATTCTTCAAAATTGTTACGTTTATTGTAGAATATGATTAAATGTCAGCCATACAAACCTTCGGATGGTAGAGTATTATGGATATTGGATCAGCAATTCGTGACTCATTCGATTATGCGAAAGAGTCAGTATGGCAGCAGTGGAAACGATGGATTCTTCTCACCATCATGTCGATCATCTTCCCACTCATGATGGGATACACACTGGAGATCTACCGGGGAAAAACTCCTCCACCCGAAATTGAGAATCTGTGGAAACTCTTTGTCAATGGTTTGAAGTACTTCGTAGCAATCTGTGTGTACTTTATTCCGGTCCTCATTGTCACAGTAGTTTCTTTCATGGCCATTGGTGTGAGTATCTTCTCCAAGATTGCCGCAGGCGGTGAATTTCATTTTAATTTACATGATCTTGCACCCTACATTTTCCCAATAATTGGTAGTAGCCTTCTCATATTCATCCTGGGGATTATTACTGTTCTCATCTCAACCATCGGTATCATACGGATGGCAAGAACGGAATCTTTCATGGAAGCATATAATTTCTCTGCAATTCTGCAAACTATTCGTGAGATTGGGTGGGGTTCATATCTTCTTGCTTCAGTTGTTCTGTGGGTAATAAGTTTTATAGTAGGCATTTTCTTTAATCTCGTTACGGAAATTCCATATCTTGGATTTATTATCATGTTCTTTGTCTCGGTTGTATTCACAATCTTTGAGGCACGGTATCTGGCTCTCGTGTACGAGAGTGCAAACCAGTAACCCTTTTTTTATTGTCCAGGATAAAAGAGAATATTTGTAGTCTCCCCCGGGTAAGGGTTCTGTAGGTAATCAAACAGGGATCCGGATGTTATACAAACATTCAATGTGTAGCTCATTCTACGACAAATGCTTTTGCATAGCCTTTCAAAGATCAGTACTATGGAACAACATAAAACCGACCGGGTTCTCATTATTGTCGGTCTACTCCTTGTGGTTGCAGTCGTCGGCTGGATCATTGCAAGTTCTCTTATTCCTGTAAACTCGGTTGATACAGAAAAAGTTCAGAAAAAATATACATCGAGTGGAAAGGCGTTTGGAGAATCAAATTGCTGCAAAAATGATGACCAGATCTCTGCCAGATGTCAGTCCGGTGGATCAGTTGGATGTCAGGGGCAGAAACTGGGATGTCAGAAGGCCTGTGCCCGGTCAGAATATCCCTCATGCGGCCGGCCGGGTCAGACCTGATTGGCTCTTTGATAATCTGGATATCTTTTACCCTTTATTTTCAGATCTGACTTTTCTGAACCGATCGAGGAGTTCTTTCAGGAGAGCATGGCTTGGAAGCAGGAATAATTCAGCATCTATTTCCTCATCTGCGCAACTCATCTCGGTTTTGAAGAAGAGAACCTGATCTGCATTGTCATCCACCTCATGAGTTGCGATGATAGATTCGAGTATAGCATGTGCCATATCGATAGTCATGGATGGTGGTGATGGTAGGAGTATAATGGAGAGCAGAGTGGCACAGGCATCCAGATAAGATGACATCATGATATTACCAATCTCATGAAGCATGCTCTTATCCATCTCGTCGATCTCCCTATCATCTTCAGGCTGTCCAAGCATGATGTGGGAGAGTCTGAGAATTGAAGGCTTTGGGATATGCAAAACCAGTGAGCCTCCATTAGATACCTGCCCTTTTATCTGAAAGATTACCATCGCTGCCATGGTGTCATCAATGTGCTCCTGAAGGTTGCTCAGGTTCACCACCGAAATTGATGGAAGACTGATGGTTACCTTCTGGTTAAGCAGGGTTGAGAGCACTGCAGCAGCATTCTGTGCTCCTGCATTCCCAAGTTCCCAGATCTCTTCTGATTGTTCTTTTGAAAGAAGGATATTTCCGTCAGTTGATACTTCTGAGGTCATGTGCATTCCTGTCCCTATATCTACAAACTACCTATGTTCTATTCTGTGAAGTTCGTATCTGTTCCTTAATGTAACATTGAGAATGTAGTGCTCCTGGAAAAGGTTTTCTGGTGCCAACTGTTTTATTGGAAGGGCTGATTATTTCTATTGACCAATACTGAAATTGATGAGATCCTGTATGAGATGCATTGTATGTAACCAACTGATAGTTTTTCTTGAGCGTATTGAGATACACATGAACGGAAGGAGTTTACCCCTCTGGAGATAAGAAGAGCTATGAAATTCAGCCTTCTTCCGATCAATCTGACTGGTTTCTCACGATCTTGTATAATCAGGACCATTTCTCTGTTTATGGTGATTTTATTAGGATTCATCCCCTGTGGTTCCATCGCTGATATGTGGCAGCCTTCGGAGGCAAGATCCTGGGTTCAGGCTGATACTCCTGCAGGATGGAGTGTTTCTGTGGATACAAATGAGACTGCGAAACCTGATGATGTTACCATCAGGGCCACCTCTCCTGATATGAACTCTGAGCTTACCTATATTCTGGCACATAGTCCTGATCCTATCACCATAAATGAAATCCAGCAATTTCAGAATGGTTATATGAATAAACTTGGATTTCGCATCTGTAAGACCAAAGATCCAATCAGGGAAGAAAATCAGGATCACACAGCATATCGCCAAACATATGTACGGGGAAGTGATGATGCAGCTGTGATTGGGACAATATCATATCCCGGATGGGGAGTGGGACATTATATCCTGGTTATGGAAGGTCCTGATGCAGTAAAACAATATTATGAATCTATCCCTCCACAAGTAATCGGACACTTAAGACCGTCGAATCAGAATCAAACTGCCTGAATGGTTTAAGTTGATTCTTTGGTATGCGTAGTTGATGCGGGCACTCTGGATATTATTTGGGAAGTGCCGCGTTTGAATTCTCTCTCAATTTTTTTAACGTGTAAGAGACTTGTTCAGGTGCTGAAAATAGATCGTTGCAACCGGTTGCAACATGTTATTAAATCATTTTTCGCTCATCGAGATGTAAAACCGGATGAACTGGTTTCATAATATTGGTCTCTGAAACCAGGTGCAACGAGTAGTCCATGTCACAAATGTCTATCAAAGTCCCTTTCTGATTTTGAAATGATTTTGTGAGTGAAGTGAAGTTAATTTTCAATGAAACTATGATATATTCGTTTCCTCATGATGCTTTATACGGTGTTTCATACAACTCATGTATGTCATAGGGAGAACAGAAGCATGGCTACGGACACCCTAACACCCTGCCTGTCTAATCCCTGACAGGATACCTCCTGAGTAATACACCACAATGTCCTCCTACATCCGTGCCGTATAACCCCTCAATCCTGTCCGGCCTGACTGGTTCACTCCCTCTGCAAATATTTCTGCAATGGACTGATCCTCCATTGTACCTGACTTATGTCAGATTCAGGATCGCATCAGCGATCCTTAATTCCCAATAATCAATCAGAAGATGATCCCTGATTACGATTCTTTTGTAGCATTGGTTTCGACTTTGAGCTGTCTGATATGATCTGCCACGTCATCTGGGAGATCATCGTAATATTTACTGACTGAACTACGTCCGTTCATAAGAAGTGCATACTGGTACCTTCCCCAACCCGGGTATGCACCAGAACAGACAACAGCTCCATCATCAGTGCCTTTTACATATGTCTGTTTCATTGCCGTGTTTCCGTCCGTTTCAGTAAATGATGGTCTTTCCTGACAGAGACAGAAACCCTGCTGATTCATATACTTATCCTGAGTTCTGCTGAGATCTCCTGGAGATGCCTGGTTGGGATTGTGATCAAAAAGATATTGAAGAGTAGTCGATCCATCCGGTGATTTTGCCTCAAGAGTTGTTGTGTCAGGATCAAATGGATCTGTGGTAATCTCTCCGTATGTCCAGCCAGGGGGGATATCTACCTGAGCCCATGATGTTACATTAACCGGTTGCCATCCTGAATTTGTGACAGCGGTTGTTGTTGTACATAAGAAAAGGAGGCTTATGATGAGTGTATTTGTCAGCAGAAAAAAATGGTTCTCGTATTGTATGTCTGGAATCTGCATATCTAATATTGGGAATTATAGAGACAAACATGTTGTGCAGTACATGCAAA
>NZ_DATMYY010000052.1:0-3326 GCF_035560735.1 Methanospirillum sp. | reverse complement strand
CAGTTTTGTGTGATGGTATGCGTATTATTCCTCATAGGGATGATACCGTGTGTCATGGCAGAAGGGGGGTCGGTTTTGAAAATTGCCGGACCATGGGATGGACAGACAGATCCACATGTTTCAGGCACATCACTTCAGAGGCTCGGCGTTACAGAGACGCTGACTGATGTTGATCAATCAGCTGCCCTCATTCCGGGATTAGCAACATCATGGGATGTATCAGGCGACCAACTGGTCTGGACATTTCACCTTCGCGATGGAGTAAAATTCCATGATGGAACTGCCTTCACTGCCAAGACGATGAAAAAATCACTTGATGATTCACTTAAAAAATCAAAAACATTTGCCAAAGTTCCAATTAAGGATATCACTGCAGTTGACGACAAAACACTCCAGATATCTCTGACTAAACCATTCCCGGCATTACCTGCGTACATGGCAAAAGGTGAGAGTGCAGCACTCGCTGATGCCAGCCTTGACCAGGGCAATGTTACAAAACCAATAGGGACCGGACCATTTAAATTTGAATCATTTAATCCAAAAGAAGAGATGATTACAGTTAAGAATCCTGATTACTGGGGCAAGAAAGCATCTGTTGATGAAGTAGACTACAAAGTGGTTCCTGAAGCTGCAACTCGTTCTCTGCAGCTTCAGGGTGGAGATATTGATATTGCACAGATCATGCCACCTGAAATATCCTCAACATTTGCGTCCAAATCTGATTTCAAAGTCAATGATCAACCAATTGCCCGTGTCAGGATGATCGATTATAATTGTGAAAGTGGACCATTTTCAGATGAAAAAGTAAGGCAGGCAATGAACTACGCCTTTGATCGTCAGGCAATTGTTGATTATGTCCTTGATGGTGTTGGATCATCTGCATCAGGTCTCTTCCCGCCGCAGTTCTACTGGGCTAACAAAGACATTCAGCCATTTACATATGATCCTGATAAGGCTAAGAGTATGCTTGCTGAAGCCGGGTGGAAAGACACAAACAATGATGGGATCCTTGACAAGGATGGAAAGAAGTTTTCAATCAAACTGGTTACATATCCTGAGCGGGCGGAACTTCCATCAATTGCTGAAGTCATGCAGGACCAACTCAAAAAAATTGGTATAGATGTTGAACTGAAGGTTATTGATACCGATTCTGCAAATGCAATGCGTAACAAGGGAGACTTTGACATCGCACTTGTTGGAAGAGGTCTTCTCTTTACTCCTGATCCTGATGAGATCATGATGACTGATTATGATTCAGCAGGAACTTCAGGTGATGGATGGGGTGCATACCGATGGTCCAACTCCCGTGTCGATGAACTGATTGAAAAAGCACGGGCTACCACTGACGCTGCTGAACGGAAGAAGTACTACGATGAAGTTCAGAAGATAGTCATTGATGAATCACCGGTCGCATACCTGAATTATTATGTCAACCAGGACATTACATCAAACAAAGTAAAAGGATACCGGATGCATCCAACCGAACTCTCTTATCATCTTGAGGATGTAACCCTCGGATAATCTTTTTTTCCCGATTATAATGCGAACATATATTTTGATCCGTCTTCTCCAGACCATTCCCGTTTTGATCGGAATAACGTTTATTGCGTTTATCTTCATGTATTTAGCACCAGGAGATCCGGCAGAAATTACATTACGAGCACAGATGGACACAGACAACCCTCCTACTGAAGCTATTATTGAGATGCAAAAGGAGATGAGATTAGATCAACCCTGGTATATTCAGTATATTGCCTGGCTCGACCGGGTAGTTCATGGTGATCTTGGCTATTCATACCAGACACGACGAACTACAGTTGATGAGATTAAACGTGCTTTTCCGGTAACTTTTATTCTTTCAACGATAACGATAATTATCTCATGTATTATTGCAATTCCAATTGGTATTGCAGCCGGGCTGAGGCCAAACGGTTTTGTTGATCATCTCTCCCGTGTTTTATCAATTCTTGGACTTTCAATACCAGATTTTTTCCTTGGAATTCTTGGGATGTTATTCTTCTCAATTTATCTCAAAATACTTCCGGTAGCAGGATATAAAGGACCACAATATCTTATATTACCTGCAATATGTCTTTCAGCAGGATTGTTTGCTATTACGATGAGACTGATGCGGACAAGTACTGCTGAAGTATTGGAAGAAGAATATATCAGAACTGCAGTCTCCAAAGGACTGGATAAAAAAACCATTATTGCCAGACATACACTTAAAAACTCCATTATTCCGGTAATAACATATATTGGAACACAGTATGGCTGGCTTTTTGGATCAGCTATGATTGTCGAAACGTTGTTTGCACTTCCCGGCATGGGCAGGCTCTTTGTGGAAGCTGCTTCAACCCGTGACTTTATGGTAATGCAGGGCTGTATTCTTGTATTTGCCCTAATTTTTGTATTCATCAATCTGTGTATTGATTTTTCGTATTATTTCCTGGATCCACGTGTCAGGGAGGAGAATGACTTTTAAAAGAGATCATATCAGGGAGATATCCAACTGGTGGGATGAATTCTTTCCAAAAATTAGAGAAAAACCCCTTCTTTTGATTGGGTTATGTTTATTTCTGGTATTGTGTCTTATTGCAATTTTTGCACCGGTTATCGCTCCGCATGATCCTAGTGAACAGAACCTGAAAAACCGGTTTTCAGGCCCCTGCTTAGAGTATCCACTGGGTACCGATCAATTTGGAAGATGTAATTTTAGCAGAGTTATTTACGGTTCACAGTCATCCATATCGATAGCGGTTATCTCAACAGTCTTTGTCGTAATCATTGGTGTTCTTATTGGATTGTTTGCAGGCTATTACCGAAAACTTGATGGAATTCTCATGAGGTTTACAGATTTAATGCTGGCCTTCCCAAGTATGGTAATAACTCTTGCTCTGGTTGGAATTTACGGCCCTAATGTTGTATCTATAATTATTGCCCTCATTATTCCCGGATGGGCAAAATATGCCCGGGTTACAAGAGCGACAACACTATCTTTAAAAAATCGTGGATTTGTAGAAGGATCAAAAGCAATCGGAGCCTCAAACTCCCATATTTTATTCAAACACATTCTTCCCCATACATTGGCACCAATCATGGAGATTGCAACCCTTGGTCTGGGCTCAAAAATCATTTCTATTGCAGGGTTAGGGTTTCTTGGTCTTGGTGTGCAGCCCCCAACACCTGAGTGGGGAACAATTATGAATCAGGGATTGCCTCTTCTAGAAAAAGCACCATGGATCGCATTATCAGCTGGATTGATGATTGTAATTTTTGTTCTCTCAACCAACCTTATTGGCTCTGAAATACGAGACGTTATGGAC
>NZ_DATMYY010000051.1:0-5119 GCF_035560735.1 Methanospirillum sp. | reverse complement strand
AATTTGTTCCTCTCCTTTGTTATCCAAAAGATTTGGTTGCACATTGCAGAGATCACATCAGGGTCATGTGAGATAAAAACATACGCGACCCCGGTCTCTTTTTGAAGATCTTTCATAAGACGCAGAACCTGGGCCTGAACTGATACATCAAGCATCGATGTTGCTTCATCAGCAATCACAAGTTTTGGTTTCAGAGAGAAGATCCGGGCTAGAACCGCACGTTGTACTTCTCCGCCTGAAAGCTGATGTGGATAGCGTGCAAGATGCTCATCACGAAGTCCAACCCGTGAAATAAGCGGTTGTATTGTCTCCATCGCCTCATCAAAACGTAATTTCTTATGAACTATCAGAAGTTCGGTGACACTTTCAGCGAGAGTCATCTTTGGGTTGAGCGAGACCTCAGGATGCTGAAAGATCATCTGGTATGACTGTCTGGACTCTCTGAGTTTTTTCCCAGATAGTTTTCTGGGATTTACTGCATCAAGCAGAATGGTTCCTGAACTCTGCTGTTCAAGCTGCATGATACATCTGCCAAGAGTTGTCTTCCCTGACCCGCTTTCACCAAAAAGACCGACCGATTCTGATTCCAGTACGGTAAATGAGACATTTGAGAAGACATTTCCATGACCGTACGACTTTGAAAGATCCTTTAGTTCGAGAACGGGTGATGACATCTCACACCTCCAATTATTGATTCATTCAATAGGTCTGGGTGTTTCATTCTGCAGACATCAGAACAATACTCACACCTGTCAGCAAACGAACATCCTGCAGGAAGATCAAGAAGGCTTGGACTCTGACCCGCGATTGGAATTAAACCGTTTTTCGGGATTGCCTGGATCAGAGCTCGTGTATATGGATGCCTGGGAGAAGAAAAGATACGTGATACCGGAGCAATCTCAACGATCTCTCCTGCATAAATTACAGCAATTCTTGCGCAGAGCATCTCGGCAAGATCCAGATCATGTGTTATCAAAAGAAGAGAACACTCATTCTGTTTCTGAACATCAGAAAGAACAGTTGCTGTCATCGCACGAGCCCTGAAATCAAGCCCCTTTGTTGGTTCATCAGCAATAATGAGACGTGGTTTTTCAGAAACTGCAATACTTGTAGTCAGTCGCTGCCTCATTCCTCCCGAGAGCTGATGAGGAAACTCCTCTGCAATCCTTGCAGCTGGGACAAGACCAACAGATGAGAGAAGGGCATGAACCCGGGTAACGATCTCGTTTCTGTTTTTGCAGTGATCTCCAACAACTTCTGAGATCTGCTCACCGTTCCGGGTCACCGGATCAAGAGACCCAGATGGGTTTTGTGGAACCAAAGAAATCGATCTGCCACGCAGATGATGCATGGCTTTATCAGATAAAGAATTGAGGTTTTTCCCATCAAATGTGATCTCACCTGTGACCTCTGCATTTGACGGAAGAATCTTAATGACTGCCTGACCTATGACCGATTTTCCTGATCCAGTCTCTCCGACTAGACCCAATACTTCTCCAGTATCTAGTGAGAATGATACATCACGTGATGCATGAACCTCCCCGTCTCCGGTTGGAAATCTGACATTGAGCCCCTGAACGTCAAGAAGTGTCATGAGGGTATTACCGGCTCTTCATGAACATCAAGAATGTCACGCAGTCCTTCTCCAAACACGTTGAATATCATCACAACGACAGTAATTGCAAGGCCCGGGACTATGACATTAAGCGGGGCGGTTCTCAAAAATTCTTTCCCTGCTCCTATCATCGATCCCCATTCCGGAATCTCCGGAGGAATGCCAAGTCCAAGGAAACTGAGACCCGCTGTTGATAATATAACTGATCCAACCTCAAGAGTTGCAAGAATCAGAACCGGCATGATGGCATTTGGAATAAGATGCTTTAGAATAATCCTGCTGTTTGGAAGGCCACCGGTCTTTGCACTCTGAATATACTCAAGGTTAGTAATCGAGAGAACATCTCCCCTCATAAGCCGTGCAAACACTGCCCATTGAGAGAGCGTAAGTGCGAGCACCATATTTGGAATTCCAGGCCCGATTAGTCCGAGAAGTGCCAGTGAGAAGATGATACCGGGAAATGCCAGAAACAGGTCAATACACCGGGAGAGAACCTCGTCAACGATTCCACCATAGAATGCTGCCATACACCCGATCAATGCTCCGGCAAAAAATGCACAGCCTACTGTTGTAAATGCAATAATCAGGGATGTCCGGGTGCCCCAGATTGTCCTGCTAAAGAGATCCCTGCCCAGGTAATCTGTTCCCCATACATGCGATGAAGAAATTCCCAGATTTTTGTTCGGCAGATCAGTGTCGTTAGGATCATATGGTGCGATATATGGTGCACATATGGCGATAGCAACAAGGATGAGAATGCAGGCAAGCGAGACAATAAAAGCGGGACGCTTGATAATCTCATGAATCAACCGGGTATGCGAATCAGAAATAGTCCGGGTCTTTGGATATTTCTTAATCTTTGGAACAACAACAACATCTTCACTCATAACGGATCCTCGGATCTATAACATGATACAGGAGATCAACTCCCAGGTTGACTGTAAGAAAGATAGTTACAATCACTACGATACAGGAGGTAACAACCGGGATATCATGAGAAAATACTGCATCAACCAGTAACTTCCCGATACCTGGCCATGCAAAAATATTCTCAATTATTACCGTTCCGGCAAGAAGATGACCGAAGTACAGGCCCAGCAGAGTTATTACTGGAATGAGTGCGTTTTTTACCGCATGATTCCATATGATCTGCCTGAATGAGAGCCCTTTTGCTATCGTATACGTGATATACTCCTGCCCAAGAGTCTCAAGCATACTTGTCCTGACAATCCTGATGATAACAGCAGTAGGATGAAGAGCCAGTGCAATTGCAGGCAGAATAAGGTTTTGAATAGATCCATACCCGGTAACCGGCAGCCACCCAAGTGTTAAGGAGAAGACGAGAATCAGGATGAGTGCAACCCAGAATGATGGAAATGAGATACTAAAAACTGTAGCGATTCGTATGACGATATCACTTGTTTTACCTTCATGAATTGCTGAATAAATTCCAAGAGGTATTCCGATACATATCACAATGGCCATACTGGCACCTGCCAGGATCATAGTGGGCACAATTGCAAGTGATATCAGACTCAAAACAGGTGTGTCAAAGTAGATAAACGAAGTTCCAAGATCTCCTTTTAAAAGAACGCCACCAAGCCAGTCGCTATACTGTTTCCAGAGTGGATCAACAAGATTATACTTTGCAGAAACTTCGGTAATCATCTGTGCAGACACATCATCCTCAAGGCCAACCAGGGTATGACGTGCTATAGTTTCGGCTGATCCTCCGGGAACTGCATGGAGCAGAAGAAATGCAAGAATTGATGCAGCAAAAATTGTGAGCACCAAAAAAAACAATCGTTTTAGAATATAATGGTGCATAATATCACCTTAAAAAAAGAAGAGATGTAATGTTCAGTCTCAATTCCAGCTCCTCACCCGACAGTCATATTTGCGTCCATTCTGAGGTCATGGGCAGTTGGATCAAACGTATACCCTTTGACTGAATCTTTCTGTGCAATGGTAACTCCATAATCTGCAATCGGAATACAGATCATATCGTCGTATACCTGTGCTTCAAGAGCATTGAACTTGGCATACCTCTCCTTTTTATCAATGGTCTGCTTTGCATCATCGATGAGGGCATCAAGAGAAGTATTGACATACTTACCACTGTTAGAAGAGCCATCTGAGCGGTACCAGGTCTCAATCACATAGGATGGATCAGGGATCATAGCAATGTTAGACGGACTCATGATGAGATCATAATTCATTGCCTTCTGCCGATCAGAAGAAGCTGCACTTGCCATCACTTCGACCTTGGTATCGATTCCGATCTTTCGTAGTGATGCACCGATTGCTTCAGCCATTGGTGGAAGACCCGGCCTCTCCTGTGCAGATACGATATCAATGGTGAACGGTTTTCCTTCTTTCTCGACAATACCGTCGCCATTGGTATCCTCATATCCAGCATCTTTCAGAAGTTGTTTTGCTTTTTCTGGATCATATGGCAGCACATCAAGGTTCTTGTTTGACCATTCCATCTGTGGGATAAAGATACCTTTTGCAGGTGCTCCCACCCCATAGAGGACATTTTCAACGATGTCTGTCCTATTGATTCCGAGTGAAATTGCCTGTCGGACACGCTTATCCTGGAGTGGAGTTCTGTTAAAGTTTACAACAAACCGGTAGACTCTTGGCGTCAGGTAAGTTTTAACATTGATTCCCGGAAGTGCATCAAGTCTCTTCACTTCGTTCATCGGAACATCAACAGTAAAGTCTACCTCTCCCTTTTCAATTGAAAGTGAACGGGCATTTGAATCAGGAATACCGGTGATAACCATGCCTGATAAGTTTACAGGTCCATTCCAGTAATTTGGATTCTTTTTGACAGTAAATGTCCGGGTCTGCTGGTCAAACGAGTCAAAGACCATAGGTCCTGTTCCGATTGGCTTTGTAAAATTACCCTGTGCATTTAATGAATCAGGATGGATGATTGCCATATTCGGGTAATGGAGAGCGTGTGGCAGAATTGGATTTGGCTTGTTTGTCTCGATCTCGATGGTATGATCGTCTACAACCTTACTGGATTTGTAATCCATGTACTGCCGGTTCTGTGCACTGACGTTAGCGGCCCGGTCAAGTGAAAACTTGACTTCTTTGGCAGTTAATGGCTGCCCGTTATGGAATTTGACACCATCCCTGATCTTGAACTGCCAGATCGTCGGAGCGGTCTGGTTCCATGATGTTGCCAGAAGAGGGACAAGCTGGAAGTCCTGCGTTGCACCAACCAGGCTTTCGGTCACGATCGCCTTTTCAGTTATGAAAACTCCGCTGTTAGCAGGATCATATCCCGTGATGAGCCAGAGCTCACCAAATTTCAGAAGCTTATCAGATCCTGACCCCGTTTGTGTTCCTGTTACATTGGGGGCAGAAATATTTGATGAACTGCTCTTGTCAGTGCTTGTGCAGCCTGTCATGAAGACACCTGCAATAAGCAGAATCAGTAACGAGATTGTAAGTACATGTAAAAACTTCAAATTATTCACCTGAATTTCA
>NZ_DATMYY010000050.1:0-7585 GCF_035560735.1 Methanospirillum sp. | reverse complement strand
TTTAAGATAAGGTCCCATTATGGTCGAAAACGAGAGTAAATCACCAGAATCATGTGATAACAACTGCTCTGCATGTCAACAGAGTTCAGACTGTGGACAGGCGAATAAACTCCCTCCCAAAGCAAATCTCGATGTCAGGCATGTCATTCTTGTATTATCTGGAAAAGGAGGGGTAGGTAAATCCACCGTAGCAGTGAACCTTGCGTATGCTTTATCAAACCATGGACGCCAGGTTGGCCTTCTCGATCTAGATATTCACGGACCAAATGTACCCAAGATGCTCGGGCTGGAAGAGCACCAACTCAGTTCTGAGGATAATAAAATCATACCCGTACGAGTGACAGGATCTTTGCAGGTTATCTCAATGGCATTCCTTCTACCAGAAAAATCTGCACCAGTTGTCTGGCGTGGAGCTATGAAGGCAGGAGCCATCAGACAGTTCCTTGAAGATACCAAATGGGGCTCACTTGATTATCTTGTTGTTGATCTTCCACCAGGTACCGGGGATGAAGCACTGACTATCGCCCAGATCGCTCCAAACCTGCGTGGAGCAGTAATAGTCACAACACCACAGGATGTTTCAACCCTTGATTCAACGAAGGCAATCACTTTTGTTGAGATGCTTAAACTTGATGTCCTGGGAGTAGTTGAGAACATGAGTGGTCTGACTTGTCCACATTGTGGTGAAGTAATTGATCTCTTTGGAAAGGGTGGTGGCGAGAGAATTGCAGAAGAGCATCATGTTCCATTTCTGGGAAGTATCCCACTCGATCCCGAGATGCGCAAGGCAGGAGATGAGGGACGTCCATTTATTATTAAGCGCAAAGATGAAACTCCCAGTTGGAAGGCAATCAACTCTGTTATGGAGAAACTTGTAAGCATTGTAGAAAGGTGAGAATGGACTATTTAAGCATTCTTTGTGGGAAGGAAGAGGCCATCCCCCTCTACGATCAAGTTGTTCTGTGTCTTCAGGATATTACACTCCTGCCTGAATTAATAGAACCAATATTTCGTGAAGCTGGAACACTCAATGAACAACTCATAGATAAATTCAGATTTGGATTACTCAGGGTTCAAATCTACTCTGAGATTCACAGAAATATGGATCTGGAGGAATCACAGAAGATGAGATATGTATCAGAGATGATTGAACGTGCAATCTTTGGTGGATTATTCATTGAACGCGAAAATTATGTTTCAGAATAAGTGGTGTTCTGATGGACTGCAAGAACGAATTTTTTGTTATCAGAATCCCTGATACTGGCTCTATCCACGAAGCCGTAGGGATTATCGCAGACACAGGGATTACGGTTACTCGATGCCACTTCAACCGATCGATAGATCCCAAGACCTCTTTTCTTTCAGTACGGGGAACATCTGAAGGTTGTCAGAAAGCCATGACGGCACTATCTCTCAAGGGATATTTACAGTCTGAGATCAGATACCCAAAAACATTCAGGTTTACCGTCATCGTACCAGATATTCCCGGAACTCTCCACCGGATCCTGATGATTCTTGATGAATATAAGGCTGAGATTACTTCATTGTCATTTGATAACAGAGGCAAGAATCCAGACCGGCTCCACGTGGCTGTAAGAGTGCATGATCTCTCCCTAACCAATAAACTAATTGATGCAATTCAGGTTCATTACAAAATAGAAATCGAGGGATATGACAGTGGTGATGACGACTCTGACGGTTGCCTCTTCTATCATCGTTATGCCGAACGTGTGAGGGAGATTCTGGGTGAAACCGCTGATCCATACCTTCTGAATCTGCTCAATCAGTTTAGTCACATTGCCCAACAACTGACCGAATATGGAAAAGAATACGAAGGAACACTGGAGCAGATCCTTCAAAATGGCAGACGTCTTGCAGAAACAACCGGGAACGGATTTTTTGCAGATGTGCAAAAGATACAGGTGACTTCACATATCTGGTTATACTGTTTCCAGCTTCCAGGAGGCGGCAGTATCTTTATAATAGATACCCCGACCGGGCGCATAATGGTAGATACCGGATATGGAATCTACCACTATGACGTCATGAAAATGTTCAAACACTATGATCTAGATGGGGCTCCCGGATTCTCCCGAATCATCATGACCCATGGAGATACCGATCACTGTGGTGCAGCTGGATACTTTAATGCCCCAATTTGGACTCATGAAGGCACATGGAATGTTATCAAGACCAATAATCGTGCATATGGGGCATGCTCAGAAGATCTTGTGTATGAACAGGTTTACACCGTAATGATCAATCTCTTCGCCAGAATGCATCCACCGGATAAAGTCAACCTTTTTCCTCCGCCAACTGGAGAGAAAGTCGGTGACTTTCCATTACTCTGTCGGTTTGATGAGAATGGAATTGCAGGAGAAATAATAGAAGGGTTTGGGGGTCACCAACATGGGATGGTGTATCTCCTCTGTCGTGAACTTGGGCTGCTCTTTACATCAGACACCATTCTTAATCTGAAACATCTCACCCCTGACCGGAGTGAGTATAATGGGTTTGCTGTTTACCTGGTCAGGAGTGTTAATGTAAATCCAGACCTCGTTAAAAATGAACGTAAAGATCTCATGAAAATTGCACAAGATCTTGATACAGAATTACAGAAGGATGGAAAGCGCCTGATAATATGTTGTGGGCATGGACCGCTATCGATTCTAAATAACGGTGATCTAATCCCCTATGGTACGATTGAACAATACCACCATGACACCTGACCAATATTATTCAATCTTTTTTTCTAGACTTCGATAATTTCTGTGAGTTGCACGGTATCCTGATGTATCATAGAAGGTAACCTGTATCTGGATGAATCAGCATCGTGTGCAGGAGATGATGCGTCTCATGGCATCGCGTATCGACGCCATCGCCTCCCATTTATCAGATGAAGAGGTTTCCCGGTTCATCAAAGAACTTATGGAAGCTAAACGGATCTACGTGATGGGCGCTGGAAGATCCGGCCTTGTGGCAAAAGCATTTGCCATGAGACTCATGCATCTTGGTATGATCAGTTACGTGGTAGGTGAGACAATTACACCAGCGCTGCAGAAAGGTGACGTGATCGTAGTCCTTTCAGGCTCTGGTAAGACCAGGACGATTGCAGAAATCGTCCAGACTGCGAAGGAGATTGAAGGGCGGATCTGTCTGATAACCTCTAACCCGGACTCGGTAATTGGCAAGATGGCTGATTCATGCGTGGTAATAGAAAATTACCGCGACAAGGTCCCGGACGAGAGTGTTGAATTCGAAATACGCCAGATGCTCGGAGAACATCGTTCATTTGCCCCGCTCGGAACATTATTTGAAACGGCCGCAATGACATTCTGTGATGCTGTAATTTCCAGACTTATGGAGATAACAAGTACAGATGAAGCAGAACTAAAGGGGCGTCATGCAAACATCGAGTAATCAGATGAAAAAAATAGCCCAGCGGGCACTCGATATTGAGATGTCTGGTATCAGGAAGTTCTTCCAAAATGCCAAGCCAGACTCGATAAGCATGGCCCTCGGCCAACCAGACTTTGATACACCCGAACATATAAAAAAAGCAGCAATTCAGGCGATCAATGAAGGGAAAACGGGGTACACTTTCAATGCAGGACTTCCAGAGCTCAGGGAATCAATCTCGAAAAAATTAAAATCAGAAAACGGACTCAGATATCATCCAGACCAGGTCATTGTAACTGCAGGGGCAGGAGAAGCTCTGTTCATTGCAATTCAGGCTCTTGTAAATCCAGGTGACAGGGTACTAATTACAGACCCCGGGTTTGTTTCGTATGAGGCCTGCACAACCCTGGCAGGGGGTGTGATGGATCCACTCTCCCTTGACAAGAATCTCCACATCGATGTTAATGCAGCTATTGAGAAGATGGAAGGAGCCAGACTTCTAATTCTTAATTCTCCATGTAATCCCACTGGAACTGTTGAATCTGAAGAGACAATTCGTGCGCTTGTTGAGAGTGCAAACGATGCCGGTGTAACAGTTCTATCTGATGAGGTGTATGAGCACTTCATATATGGGACAAAGCATACCAGCGCGGCACAGTTCGGTGACGACGTCCTGACTGTTAATGCTACAAGCAAAACCTATGCTATGACTGGATGGAGGATTGGTTACCTCGCTGGTCATCCTGAATATATTCAACAGTGTCTCAAGATCCATCAGTATTGTCAGACCTGTGCAGCTTCAATATCCCAATACGCAGCGTATGCCGCATTGACTGGTGATCAGGCATGTGTCTCAGTCATGAGAGATGAATATAAAGCACGTCGGGATTTGCTCTGCAACGGCCTGTACGATCTTGGATTCAGGTTTCCGATCCCTGAAGGTGCGTTCTATGCCTTTGTCCCAATGGGGGAGGAAACAACGAAGAAAATACTGGATTCAGGAGTCATTGTTGTTCCGGGTGATGCATTCGGAAAAAATGCTTCGGAATATGCCAGGTTTAGTTATGCAACATCTCGTGAAAATATTGCCGCTGCGCTTGAACGTATCGGCAAAGTAGTCAGGTGAATTCATGGTTTACGATTTACTCAAGAAACTCTCTGATGCCCATGGGGTATCCGGGTTTGAAGACAACATTAAGGATATTATCAGAAAGGAACTTTCCGGACATGTGGATGAATTCAGAGAAGACTCCCTAGGAAACCTGATAGCTGTTAAGAAGGGATCTGATTTTTCTGTTATGATTGCATCGCACATGGATGAAATTGGCCTCATGGTCCAGTATATTGATGAGAAGGGGTTCATCAAATTCGTTGGTATTGGCGGCTGGTATAACCCAAGCATGTATACAAGAAGGGTTATTCTTCATGGAACCAAGGGACCAATTCCCGGTGTCCTAGGTGGAAAACCTCCACACATTATGACTCCCGAGGATAGAAAGAAAGAGATAAAAATTGATGAGCTCTTCATCGATATCGGCGCCACATCTGCTGAAGAAGTAGCAGCCCTGGGTATTGAGATTGGAACACCAGTCACCATTGATCAAGAGTTTACACATCTTGCAGGAGACCGGGTATCAGGTAAAGCACTTGACAACCGGGTTGGTGTGGCAGTCCTTATTGAAGTTATCAAACAGATGAAAACCGCGATGACGGTTTACGGGGTGTTTACAGTACAGGAAGAAGTAGGGCTCAAAGGAGCCAAAGTCAGTGCCTTTGCTCTCAATCCGGATATTGCCATTGCAACCGATGTTACAATTCCAGGAGATCATCCAGGAGTCAGCCGTAAAGATGCGTCACCAGAGATGGGGAAGGGTCCAGTACTGGTTTTAGCAAGCGCAGCTGGACGCGGCCTTCTTGCAGACAGACGCCTGACAGCATGGCTGCGAAGTGCAGGTGACAAGGCGAAGATACCCTATCAGTTAGAAGTAGGAGAGGGTGGCAACACAGATGCAACAATCATCCACCTGGTTAGGGATGGAATTCCAAGCATTCCATTCTCAGTTCCGGCACGATATATCCACTCACCAGTTGAGATGGTTGATCTCAAAGATGTTTACAGTAGCATAGATCTTCTCGTAGAAGCACTGAAGAAAAAACCTAAACTCTGATATCAATTATGGGCCGGTCCGGGAGGCCGGTTTCGTAATTATTTTCTTATCAGATGTTGATTCAATGCTATGAACGGCCACCTGTTGCCGGTGATTCTCTCTATTACCGCCATATGCGGAATTGCAATACTGCTTTTTTCTTCAGTTACAGCAGATTATATTCCATTACCATCGTTTGGGATACCACCACAGAATTCTGTTCCTGTCTTTGATGCAGCCCAGTACCAGACACAGACTTCAGTAGAAAAGGAAGATGTTACCCCAGGTATGACCATGTATGTCCAGCGCCCATATGGATATATTAAAAGTACTCAGGCTAGCCAGGTTAATCTCTCGATCATTAAGACCAATATTGAACGCATCTCTAAGTCAACTTCAGTGATTAAAGGTGAAATCAAAAATCTTGATGAAAAGACCATAGATCTCATTGTGATCACTTTCAATCTTTATAATGCAGATGGAGATCAGATTGGAAATGCCTATGCTTCAATAGATTATCTGGCACCAAAATCAACCTGGAAATTTGTTACAGATCCAATTGAGCGATCTGATTTCCAGTTTGAACAGTATGGTTCAATATATGCAGGAGTGTTTGGATAGTCATCATCATACTCCTGCAGTATTTCGATAAAAGGGGGAAATATTGTAAAAAATTAGGGGCAGAGTGGCTGCAGTTTTTCAATTACCCGGTCAACCTGTTTTATTGATGTCCCCATATAATTATTAGGATCAAGAAGGCTTTCAATCTCTGCGGTAGGGATAAACCGGGTCACTTCAGGTGTCTGAGCAAGGAGGCTTGAAAGCGGTTTTTCTGCTGCAAGTGCCTCCATACTTTTAACCCTGATAATTTCATGTGCCTCTTGTCTGGCCATTCCCCGTTTCGTCAGTTCAATCATAACCGATTCGGCCATGTTGATCCCATGCAGAAACATAAGATTTTTGTGTATCCGGTCTGGTTTCAATACGAGTCCTTCGATCACTGTTGCCATCAGTTTGATGATATGATCACACAGGATGGTTGCTTCAGGAAAGAGGATCCTTTCTGGTGATGAGTTTGTAAGATCACGTTCATCCCAGAGAGTATTATTCTGAAAAGCAGGTTCAACTGAGGAGCGGACAATCCTGGCAAGTCCGCATACCTGCTCACTGCGTATGGGATTTCTCTTATGTGGCATTGTTGAGGACCCAACCTGCTTGGCCCCAAACGCCTCCTCCACCTCGCCGATTTCAGTTCTTTGCATGGAACGAATCTCAACACCAATTTTATCAAGTGTTGTTGCAACGTTTGCAAGGAAACAGAAATATTCTGCATATCGGTCACGCTGAATCACCTGATTTGATACATCCACGCTCCCGATACCAAGGAACTCCATCATATAA
The DNA here is from genome assembly GCF_035560735.1 of Methanospirillum sp. Taxonomy (GTDB): domain Archaea; phylum Halobacteriota; class Methanomicrobia; order Methanomicrobiales; family Methanospirillaceae; genus Methanospirillum. Next base: position 638 of record NZ_DATMYY010000050.1, on the reverse strand, counting down.
GTCTGAACATTTATTCCATGATCTCCCATTGCAGCCTGGGTTCCAACGGCACCTGTCATCTGGCCAACACATACCCGGGGAATCATCTGCTCAAGCCGCTCAATGTGGCGCCCTATTTCACTCGCCCAGATTGCAAACTTGAGACCGTAAGTGGTGGGAACACCATGCTGCCCATGTGTCCTGCCCATGCAAATAAGATTTTTTGTCTCTTCGGCCCGGGAAAGAAGAGCTTTAAGAAGATGCCGAAGTTTTATATTGAGGATAGTTGTTGCATCCTTTAGTTGAAGACCAGTGGCTGTATCGAGGATATCATTGGAAGTAGCACCATAGTGGACCCACCTACCAGGCTCACCGCAAACCTCAGAGACTGCTCTGACGATGGCCATCATATCATGGTGAATCTCATCTTCGATCTCCTTGGCCCGCTCTAGACTCGCATCAGCTGCTGATGCTGCAATTGCATCAGCTGCACCCAGGGGAATCATACCTTCCTTGGCTTCCGCACGGGCAAGTGCAATTTCTGCATCAATTATTCGACGAAACCGATGTTCCTCGGTCCAGACCGCCTTCATTTCAGGTGTCCCGTACCTGAATTCAATCGGATGTATTGCCATTGATTATATGTCTCTTTCATGAGT
>NZ_DATMYY010000049.1:0-5584 GCF_035560735.1 Methanospirillum sp. | reverse complement strand
TCAATCAATGATTCGATTGCATCCAAATAGTGAAAAATTCATCAGATCAGAGTTAGGATTGACAATACATGACAAAAAACACCAACCTTGACCAAACCATGAAATCCCATCATCATTATCCTGATTTTTTCAGTATATGACAGGCTACATAATGTCCGTCTCCTCTATCCTGAAGCTCAGGTTTCAGTTGTGAACATATTTCCTCTTTTATCCTGCATCGCAGATAGTAAGGGCATCCTGAACTATTCTGAATGTGCAGATTATCCCTGATTTTAAGTGTATCCTGTGAATTTCTCCGGTGATATCCAGGCATTGAGAGCAGAAGAGCTTGAGAGTAGGGGTGCAGCGGAGATTCAAAAAATCGTATCGTATCACTCTGCTCTACAATCCTTCCCTTGTACATCACTGCAACAACATCTGCCATGATCTTTATAACTTTCAGATGATGAGAAATGAAGAGGTATCCAATGCCCTCTTCTTTTTGCAGTTCTTTCAGTAATTCTAGAATTTGAGCCTGAACAGAATAATCCAGGGAAGCTGCCGGTTCATCTGCAATAATATACTGCGGATGCAATGATATCGCCCTTGCGATACAAATTCTCTGACGCTGGCCCCCAGATAATTCATGTGGATATCGATGAAGAAGATCCTGGCCTAGTCCTACTCTTTTTAGGAGAATACTTACAGCCTTATTTGATGAATCCAGATGGTGCACAACAAGTGGTTCAACAACAAGTTGCTCAAGGGTCATCCGTGGGTTGAGAGCTGATTCATTATTCTGAAATACTATCTGGATATGTTTTCGCAGATTCAGAACATCTGAGAGATTTGAATTGACCGGTGTTCCATTAAAGAATAATTTTCCAGATGTTTGCTGTACCAGATGAGTGGCGATCAATCCAAGGGTTGTTTTTCCAGAACCACTCTCACCAACAACTCCAACCGTTTCTCCAGGGGAAATCGAAAGTGATACAGAGTCTACTGCTAAAATGGCTTTTTTTCTGAAAAACCCGGATGAATACTGCTTTGAAATATTGACAAGTTCAAGCATGATGGCACCTGACAAACCCACTCGGGACCTCCTTTACAAGAGGAGGGTGTGTCGTACATATATGAGTAGAAACCCGACACCGTGGATGAAACCTGCACCCACAAGGAAGGGAACCGAATTCAGGAACAACACCAGGGATCGGTTTCAGATCTGAACCTGCCATGGCACTGATGAGTGCATGAGAATATGGATGAAGAGGTTTTTTTAAAAAGGTTGCAATATCGCATATCTCAACAATTTCCCCGGCATACATGACCATGATAGTATCGCAAAGTTCAGAGGCTACATCAATATCATGGGTAATAATAAGAAGAGAACAGTTCTGGGTTCTGATTTTCTCTTTTATGAGATCGAGAATCTGTGCCTGGTTTATCAGATCCAATGCGGTAGTAGGTTCATCAGTAATCAGGAGTTTTGGGTGAGATGCCATTGCCATTGCAATCATGACTCTCTGTTGCATACCTCCGCTTAATTGATGAGGGAACTGATGATGCCAGTCTGGATCCATCCCGACAGATACAAGTAAGTCTTTGACCTGCTCTTCCCTAACAGTTCCTGAAAGATGCATACATTTTTTCACTGATTCTGATATCTGCCACCCGATTGAATAAACGGGGTTCAAACAGGTTTTTGGTTGTTCAAAAACCATCGATATTTCAGTTCCCCTGATTCTTTGAAGATCTCTATTGCTGCAATCTACAAGATTGAGCCCTTCAAAAATAATCCGACCTTCAATTTTGGCACTATCAGCGAGTAATCTCAGGATAGAGAGGGCAACAATTGTTTTTCCACACCCACTCTCGCCGATAAGACCTACCCGTTCATTCTGCCTGATAGAAAAGGAGACCTTTGAACATATCTCGATATTTTTGTTGTTTGTAAAAAATGTAACAGAGAGATCCTGGACATTAAGTAGAGATGATGCATTGACAATCAAACCTGCACACCATCCACGTTCTTTGGATCCAGGACATCCCGCAGACCATCTCCGACCAGATTACATGAAAATACTGTGATGAAGATCATAAATCCTGGGAAAAACATAAGCGTTGGAACAGTTCCCATATATTTCTGCCCTGCATTTAGCATGGATCCCCATTCAGGAATCGGAGGCTGGGATCCAAGACCCAGATAACTCATTCCACAGATTCCCAGGAGAACGATACCAATGTCAAGGGTTGCAAGGACAATAATAGGTCCAATAATGTTTGGAATGATATGGCGGGTTATAATTCTGAAATGATTACAGCCTATCGCCTTTGCTGATAAGATAAAATCCTGCTCTTTTACAACAAGAACTTCAGATCTGATAACACGAGAATAGGAAACCCACCCGGTTGCAACCATGGCAAGGATAAGATTAAAAGTAGATGGACCCAAAAGGCCGGCAACCGCAAATGCGAGGAGAAGAGAGGGAAAGGAGAGAAAAATATCTACAATTCTCATCAGGATCTCATCGACGACATTACCTGCATACCCGGCAATGAGACCTATGGATACTCCTATTATCAGGCATCCAAAAGTTACTGCAATTGCCGTGAGAAGAGAGACCCGGGTTCCGTATAGTAACCTGCTAAAGTAATCTCTTCCCAGTTCATCGGTTCCCATGATATGCTGGTATGATGGAGATTGCAGACGTTCAGAGAGATTTACCAGGTATGGATCTGCTGATGTGATCAATGGTGCACATACACCAAGAATGATAACAATGAGCAGAATACAGAAGCCTACCTGTACTGATCTATCCATCTTGAGTTTATCATACATACGACTCATAGCAGATCTCCAGATTCAGGTGTCATACCACGGATTCTGACACGGGGATCCACTATACAGTATACAATATCTGCAAACAGATTGACGATAATATACATAAGCGCAATTATAAGGAAAAAACCCTGGATTACAGGAATGTCGCGTGAATAAATTGACTCAATGAGGAAACTGCCAACTCCGTTAAGTGTAAAAACGGTTTCAATAATCACCGTTCCTGCTGCAAGGCTTCCAAGTTGCATGCAGAATATCGTAATAACCGGAATTATTGCATTTTTCAGCCCATGCACCCATACAATTCTCCGCTCACTCAGTCCTTTTGATCGTGCAGTTCTGATGTAGTTCTGCCGTAATGTTTCAAGCATTCCGGCTCTCGTCAGTCTCATTAATGTGCTCATTTGAGCAAATGTAAGGATCAAAACCGGAAGAATCAGCATCGTCGGATAACTATCCTCAAGAACCCGGACCCATCTCAAACAGAGAGCAAAAACAAAAATCGATACAGCTCCAAGCCAGTATCCCGGAATTGAGATACCACACAGGGCGATGGCTCGTGTCAGATGATCTATCCAACTGTTCTGCCTGCAGGCTGATATGATTCCAAGGGGCAAGGCAATGAGAAAGGCAAGTATTTCAGAAAATAGTGCGATCTGTAGTGTTAAAGAAAACCTGGATGAGAATTCATCAAATACCGGATTTCCAGTCCTGAAAGAGATTCCGAAATCGCCAGTTGCAATCCGGCATAACCAGTGATAATACTGAACAAGTACTGGGTCATTGAGTCCATGACTTTCTTTGAACTCTGCGACAACCTCGGCACTTGGATCAACACTCCCATATTGCTCATGGAGCAAAATTTCAGCGGGATCTCCCGGAGAGAGAAAAACAAGTCCGAATGTTATCAGGGTTACACCGATTAACGTTGGGAAAACAAAAACAAGTCGTGTTAAAATGCCGTAATTCATGATCCTGTACAAAAAAAGATCAGGAGGAGACCTCGACAGTCTTCAGGTTAAAGATAAAGTCTGATGCCGGGATCTCAAATCCTTTTACCTTTGACTGGGTAGCAAAAATCTTCTCATCCTGATAGATTGGAATCATCAGTGAGTGATCCTGCAGATAGGTGAAGATGTTGTTTAAGATCTGCTGGCGTGATGATTCATCTGTTGAGGCGTATGCATTGTCGATCATCGTATCAAGTGCTGGATCTGAATACTGGAGTCTGCCTCCCGTGTACCAGTACGCCTTAAGCGTGATGAGCGGATCGTAAATTACTCCCCAGGGACCATAGATGTACATGTCATAATCATGAGATTTTGTGACTGCATCCCACCATGCTCCTCCTTCCATTGAATTAATATTGACTTTTATGCCGACGTTTTTCAGATCTGCCTGGATTGTTTCTGCAAGAGGCCTTTGATCAGATACTCCGTATCCAGACCAGGGCATTAAACTTGGAATTATTAAATTAAGTTCAAGGTTAGAGCCGCCTTTTTCGCGTATTCCATCATTGTTTGTGTCTTCATATCCAGCAACAGATAACAGTTCTTTTGCCTTATCAGGATTGTAATCATATCCGGAAACTACACCCGATTCAACGGCCTGCTTAAAGTATGGTATAGTAGTTGAGAATGCACCTTTGCCTGGAGTATAGATCCCTTCAAACAGATCTGATGCAATCGATTTCGTGTTTATTGCATGGTTTAATGCTTCACGGACTTTCTCATCTGCCAGAGGTCCCTTTGAATAATTCGGAATAAGGCCAATTGCCATATCTCCATCACGTTTTTCAATGGAGATCCCACTTGTTGATTCGAGATCCTGAACTCTGCTCGGTTCTATTGTTGATAGACCAGATCCCAGAATATCAACTTCACCTGATTTGAGAGCCATTGTCCTGGTATTTTCATCAGGGATTAATTTAAACACAATCTTATCGACTTTTGGTTTTTCACCCCAGTATTTGTCATTTCGAACAAGAACATATTCTTTTCCATCTGTATAACTCTCAAATTTGAATGGACCTGTTCCAATCGGTGTTTCAAAAGTTCCGTTTGGATCCCCTTTTGGATTTACCGAGTTCGGGCTCATTATCCGCTGTGGCCTGCACAAACTCATCTCCTGGAGAATTGAATAGGATGGTTTATCATAATAGATCTTTACCGTGTTATCATCAACAACTTCAATTTTTGAGAAGTCATCCATGCTCATCCAAGCGGCTGAATCCTTTTTCTGGAGCCGCTCCATGCTAAACTTGACTGCATTTGCGTCACATGGAGTGCCATCTGAGAACTGAACTCCTTTGCGAAGATGGTACGTGTACACCTTTCCATCAGAGGATACTTCCCATGATTCGGCAAGCCCAGGTTTTATCTCACCACCATCTCCGTATTCAACCAATGCATCATACACTTGGGAATATACCGGCATTGGTGCATTGTATGCCTGTGCATCTAGACCACCGCTATATCCTTTCACTTTCATCTCAGAGAGTCCGACAGTTAAGGTGCTCTCAGCACCAGCTGCAAGAGGAATTGCTGTAATAAAAACCAACGTAACCAGAAATAGTCCGGTAAGTAATACATGCCCTGTTTTTTTCATACAAACCACAAAACCCAGTTAATATAACAAAGGTCATCAAAGTGACCAATGCAGAATCGTGAAGCATCGAATAACCATTATCCGGGCTGCCTCTCCTCTTTGATGATGTGTATTCAATCATCAAGAAAAAGCGATTATCATCAGATCAGATGAGTAATC
>NZ_DATMYY010000048.1:0-2084 GCF_035560735.1 Methanospirillum sp. | reverse complement strand
CTCCTCGTACCATGCTGATATTACAAGAGTCGAATTGATAAAAGGCAGATTAAAATTGGAAATCATCTCTTCTGTATCAGGTTCACAAATCCACCCTGCTGACATGAACAGTGAATGCAATTGATGTATTGGAAGATCCTTTTTATCTTCATTATATACGATTTCAGGCATATTACGTCGTAATTTTCTAATCAAATATTCATCTTCCTGATGTGTATTTTTTTCCGCTTTAGGGAAAAAACGACATCAGACCCTTTTTTGATGTAGTTCTTTGAACATAAATCTGTGGGATAATACTCACATTACTCAGTCCTGCTGAATGCCCACGTTCCAAGTGTAAACATGACAGCATCAAAGACAATAAGAACTGCGATATCAACTGATATCGGTGCAACTCCTTTCCATGAAGGACCGATCATAACTGTTCTCAAAGCATCGACACCATAGGTGAGCGGGTTTACCAGACTCACGACCTGAAGCCACTGTGGAACATTGTTGAGCGGAAACAATGCACCGCTCAGGAAAAACATCGGCATGTTGATAAACGTCTGAACAAGTCCGAATCCTTCGAAACTTTTCATCAGGCTTGCAAATGTAAGGCCGATGCAAACCAGTCCGAAGGTGATAAGGAGCATGACCGGGAGGGTCAGGAAAAATACTATAACACTTATATGTGCTCCGATAAGAAAAGCAAAAGGAAAGATAATAATTCCCTGAATCATGACATCGGTGCTGACACCAAGCATCTTTCCAAGAAATATTGATGGACGTGATAATGGGGAGACCAGGATCTCTTTTAAAAAACCAAATTCCCGGTCCCAGATTATGTGGATTCCCAGAAACATTGCAGTGAAGAGCATCGCCTGACAGACGAGACCGGGAAATATAAACTCCTGATAGTTCACTCCAGGTACTGTTGCTGAGAATCGCATGCCAGTTCCGAAGATAAAGAGCCAGAGCAGTGGCTGGACAAAAGCATTCACGAGCCGGGATTTTTCCCTGACAAATTTCTTGACTTCACGGAGCCAAAGGGTGTAAATTCCACGAAATTCACTCATCTTCTGCTCCTCCGTCTCATCATTCTCATTTTTGAGATCGACTCAGGACCTTCCTCCCTGATCTCTCTTCCTGTGTAATGCATGAAGACATCGTTCATGTCAGGGCGTGAAAGATGGACTGAACTCATGTGAACTCCTTCCCTGAAGGCAATCTCCATGATCCTGGGGAGTTCATCATCGGCATTGGTAACTGATATCCTGACTTCATTATCAATTGCCCTGATAGTATCGATCTCTGGAATGTGAACAAGGAGACTCTGAAGTTTTTCAGGGTCATCTGTTTTTAGAAGGATCATCTCACTTCCAACAGTCTGCTTCAGGGCAGATGGTGTATCAAGGGCTACAATAGTTCCATGATCAATAATGGCTATTCGGTCGCAGAGTTCGTCTGCCTCCTCCATGTAATGGGTTGTAAGAATGAGCGTCATATCTTCCCGCTCCCGAAGTTGCCGGATATATGACCAGATATGTTCACGGCTCTGGGGATCGAGCCCGATGGTTGGTTCATCAAGGAAAAGGACACGAGGATAGTGCAATAGTCCACGGGCGATCTCAAGACGCCTTCTCATTCCACCAGAGTATGTTTTAAGAAATTGATCTGCCCGGTCTTCGAGCTGGACAAGAGTCAGCACTTCCTGTATCCGTGATGCCTGCTCTGATACGGGGACATCATAGAGATCGGCATGCATCTGCAGGTTTTCCCTTGATGTCATGTCTGTATCAACACTGGGATCCTGGAAGACGATTCCTATCGATCGCCTGACCATAGCACTGCTCTGGATGATATCATACCCGTTAATGACAGCGGTGCCCGACGTTGGCTTTAAAATGGTGCAGAGCATGGAAAGGAGAGTCGTTTTTCCTGCACCGTTCGGACCGAGGAGACCGAAGACCTCGCCTTTGTGAACCTCAAGTGATATGGTATTGACAGCAGTGTTAGTACCAAATATTTTTGTTAGGTTGATTGTTTTGATAATTGGTGTCATGTTCTATACAGATTATTGATATGAAAGGGGGAGATGATCG
>NZ_DATMYY010000047.1:0-4045 GCF_035560735.1 Methanospirillum sp. | reverse complement strand
AAATTGCAGAAAAGAACACAACAATGCTAAAGGAAATTAAGAGGTTTCTAAATTATACGATAACAGAAAACTTTGGATATGGTCATCGCGAATTAGAAGGGAGTGATCAATTGTTGCCTTAAGTCTTTCAAGAAGTTCAAGCAGGATCTTACGTTCTTGTTCTGACAGCGCAGACAGAAATGAAATGATCTGCTCATCAACATTTGAATGGAGAGATTTGTGCCATGCAAAGGCCTTTTTCCCATTTTGGGTAAGGTGCAGACAGATATTTTTCCGGTTGCCTTCTTCACGACAGCGAATGAGGTACCCTTTCACTACCAGTTTTTGAACCATCTGGGATACCGCACTTTTTGTAACACCCATGCGTACAGATAGATCGGAAATCGTATCACCAGGGTATCTTCCGGCCATATCAATCAGATGAATCTCTGTTGCTGTTAGGAGGGACCCATCCCCTAGATCCACCGGCTGATTATCAATAAAAGCAGCTTTCTGAATAACCTGAACAAGAGTAATCAGTATCTGCGGTGAGATCAGGTCAGGTTCACCTGCCAGTCTCTCTCCCATAGATAGAGTATCTATAGTTTACAGATATCTGGCTGTCGAATTAATTCTACCAGACAAACCAGGAAAAGTCTCGAAAATTACGCGATCTCTCAATAATGTCCTAAAAGATCCATGAAAAATAGGGTATCATCCAAGGATTCATGATGCATGATCTGTTTGATACATACAATTCGGCATCTTTCACGGCATCCAGGGATACCTCATCATCATTGACATCGATCCAGGTAATATTTCTTATCTTTCCCATCAGCTTCTCAACCGGGCTGGTAGGCGCAGAAAACGAGACAAAAGTATCGTTTTTGCCATTGGTAGTGAGGAATTTGGCCCACACTCATACTACGCAGAAGGTGTAGTCACTGGATTAGCGTTTGATATTACAGAAAAAACTTCTACAGATTCGGGAATCATTGTAAAAAAATACCGACTAAACCTGAGCAAATAATCATGAATGAACTGATTATCTAGTGGGTTCTATACCTTTTATGGATAAAAACCCTATGGCATTATTCCAGCAGGAAGCACCTGAAGTTGCTGTTGCTTTTAACAACCTTATAATGGCAGTTGCTGGGTCAGGCGGTCTCGACGGAAAGACAAAACAACTCATCTATATCGCCATGAAAGCAGCTGCTGGCGACGATGGAGCAGTACGGGCACATATTCCTATGGCTAAGCAAATGGGCGCAACCAAGGAAGAGGTCGTTGATGCTATTCTCATGACCCTTACAGTTTCAGGAATCAGGGGAGTCGTGACCTGCCTCCCAGAGGTAGTCAGGCAGTTTGACAGTCACTAGAACTGAAAAGAACCAAAAATGTGGTTTTTTAACAATCAGGATCTCCGGGTTCCTGGTCCATTGTTACGTCTTGATGGCATTGATGGCCTTCTTGCAGGTGATGAACGCTGACCAGGTCTTCCTGACCTGTTTGGGGACTGACCCGGCCTCCGGTCATGATACCCAGACCCGGATCCTGGTTTAGATGGACGGGAACCAGACCTTGAGGGTGAACCACGGGAGCTTTCTCTCTGACCTGGCTTTGATGAACCCTTTCTTGACTTCATAGGTGGTCTGACGCCATCGATTAGCAGATTACGACCTTCAAACTCAGTTTCACTCAGGGCTTCACGGGCTGCTCTGGCCTGCTCATCTGTCCCCATCTCCACAAACCCGTATCCCTTCTTCTCCAAAACCCTGACGCTAATAACCTCTCCAAACCTGGAGAACAACGTCTTCAGTTGTCCTTCCCTAACTGAATACGTAAGATTGCCGACAAATAATTTCCGGTTATTCATAACCCGCTCCAAGAACTGTCCCACAAACACTTGTTTGCCAATGGAGACTGGACAAAGGGTGAGACTATCGGTTCGCTGGATAATCTCTGCGAGCAGAACATAAAGGTCTATGGTATCCTCAAAAGAAGAGAGGTTTCCCAGATAAAGGGAATTTGTGATAGATTATATGGGCCACCACATAGAGTAATCTTGGATAACGGCTGCACGCATATCTTCTGATAATCAACCAATCTCATCCAGACTTAACCCAAACCCAATAGCAACAATGAAGTTGCCAAGATACTCCTCGATATCTGTGAGAAAAAACATCAAGGAGAGTACTACGTCTTCATCAGAAGACTCAGGGATAATTATCGAGCAATGTGGAAGGATAAAAATAAGACCTTTTCAAAAATGATAATATAGGCTTTTTCCTTGAGTTCAAGGGGTTCCATCATCTGATGTACGCCATGCACCTTCAGGGATATGTATCTCAAATCTCGCACCTGAACCGGCAATCCCGTTCTCCTTTATGGTCATTCCGGTTATAAGAAGGATTTCTCTGACCAGGAAGAGCCCAAGCCCGGTATTGGAGCCATATCCCCGGATAAAGATCTTCTCCTTTTCACCAACCGGTACACCATATCCATCATCGGCGATCACCAGAATGCCCTCTTTGCCTAAAGAAATGAACTCAAGAGTAATACATGATACTTCACCACCATGTCGGACTGCATTCTCAAAGAGGTTAAAGATAGCACGATTCACCATCTGATCAGCGTAGATCTCAAGTGACCCGGCATTGTCCTCTATCTTCACTCCGTGGAGAGTGATACCTTCTCTGGCATGAATAACCATATCTGACATCCGCTGCCATATCGGTTGATGTGAACCCATCAGTTCGTACAACTTTGTAAATGAGATCTGTTTATGAATATTTGTGACAGAACGCTGGATAATTCCAATAAGATACTGGCTACTACTCTCTTCAGAAAGCAGGTCAAGAGCTCCCGTTATTACTGAGATCTGGTTGAGAATATCATGACGTGTGATGCTTGAAAGAAGATTCAATTTCCGATTAGCTGACCGAAGCAATTCCTCTGCAGCGACTCGCTGCCCAAGTTCTCGATCCAGATCTTCTGACTTTTGCCTGATACTGATGATGTCATCTTTAAGACGGTGAACCATCTTTCCAATACTGGCTTCAAGACGCCCGAACTCAAATCCATGGGTGTGAGAAATCGGGTGATCATAAGCACCGTCTGATATGATCTCAATATCTGCCACAATCTGGTCAATCGGATGAGTGATGTAACGGGTTACCACAAATGCGACCAGAATGACTATAATGATACAACAGATAACCCCGGCTAGATATGTTAGAAAAGCACTCTTCTGCTGATTCCGGAGATTTTGCATATCATATGTGATCTCAATAACCTGACCTAGTTCAGAAAATGAGGGAGCAGATGTTTCAGGAGAAGGTACATAAATATACTTTCGAGATTCTGTTGTTCCAGGCTCTGTTTTATAGATACTACCCCTTGTTGTAAAAGTTGTATTAATATTCTGAAGCCTGTCACTCCGCTCTGTATATGGGATAAGGTAGTGATCAGGATGTTGGAGACCGGCTACGGGATCATTATTGTATAAGGCAAGTTTTCCAAACACAAAGACAGACTTTATACCAGGAACATTCTGGGTGTAGGTGTTAGATATGGTGGAAAATGAAGAGAGATTCACGTTACTTATCAGGTCATCAACATTCAATGAGAGTTCCAGAACATACCGGTGATCGGGGGTCGGACGATACCCATACTTTCTGAACTCCCCACTCCCGATAGCCCTTACAATGGTATCAGATGCATAGGTATCTCCAAGACGTATGGTTGTAAGGTTCTTATAAAATCCGGGATATTTCTTAAAATCCAAACCAATTTCAGACTCATCAGTGCTTCTGATGACCACGCCCTCATCATTTATTATATACAGGTCAACCTGTGAACTGATATCTTCCTGAATTTTTGACTTCAAACCCTGAAGATCCACTTCTTCCGGTTCATAGCCGGATGAGTTAAACTCCCGGTAATACTCAGTCATGGCTGCCTTCAGAGCGGGCTCATAAGCAGCATCATAGATAAAAAAGGTCTCTTCCAATAATCGTACCGAGGTTGTAAGACTCTGCTCAGTATAATTCTGGCTGATAATGAA
>NZ_DATMYY010000046.1:0-3673 GCF_035560735.1 Methanospirillum sp. | reverse complement strand
CCTCTATCCACAACTGATATTATATCTGTAATAACGCCGCCAGCCTGTCTTATCTGATCAACACCAAAGAGAGCAGATCCTCCAGAAGTGGTAACATCTTCTATCATGACGACTTGTTTCCCTTTTACGTCTCCAATGATAAGGGAGGAGAGACCATGTGTTTTCTGCTCTTTTCGAATGATAACATAGGGCTTTCCACTCTCAAGTGAAGATGCAACAGCCAGAGGAACGCCACCAACTGCAACCCCGGCCACTACATCCCAATCCAGATTCTGATTCATAACCGAAACTGCAATAGACTTCAGAATTTCAGGATGAGTCATTGCCATTTTGATATCAATATATACATTACTTTTTTTTCCTGATGCCAGTGTAAAATCACCAAATCGAATGGCACCTACCTGAATTAATTGATCTTTAAGACTTTTTTCTACCATGGAACGTCTTTCACTCCCATTTTGTACCCGATAATATTAACAACCCGGTGTAGTACCGGAGTAATAATCAGAATCGCGATGATCACCGGGACAGTCATGACCGAGAATGCAAATGCCGGATTTCCCACAAAGAGAAACAGGAATGCACCAGCCACGAAATCATACTGATCAACCAGAGGCCATTTTCCTCCTCGTTCTATTCCTGCCCTGCGTTTGAAGAAACTTTTTACCATGTCACCAACAAGTGCGCCGGTTGCGAGAAGGAAGACAGAAAAGATGTTCAACTTGGGAAGCATTGAGAAGGCCGGGTATCCCTGCGCCATAATCTGTAGAATGCCTATGATACAGCCACAAGCAACCCCACCGCAAAAGCCTCTGATGGTTTTTCCGTCGCCAAAAATCCTTTTTCCATCAGACCAGTTGTGCCCACCATCTATCGGAATTCCCCCGCCAACAGCAGCAGCTGCTGAATTAGGGACATATGCGGGGAGCATCACCCAGAAGGCCGATGCAATTGTTAGAAGGAGATCGAAGATTATAGATGCCCACTCCTGAATAAATATAAGCGTCTAATCTGCATAAATAACAGATACAAGCGTTCGAACCATTTATCCTTAAACCTGTGGTGGGTGATATTATCCTTCTGAAAAAGACAAAAAGTCTCTGCCCTGTATGCAAAAAAGTTCTCGATGCTGAAATCTACGAACGGGAAGGGCAGATATATATCGATCGCACGTGCCCGGAACACGGTCCGTGTTCGTACCTGTACTGGGATGATGCTGAGCTGTACAAAAGATATGATGAATACAATATTACTGGAAATGGTCTTGATAACCCTCAGATAACTACTGACATCAGTTCCTGTCCTAATGACTGTGGAATCTGTAATCACCACCACTCAACAACACTGCTTGCAAATATTGACCTGACAAACCGGTGTAACCTGAACTGCGAATTTTGCTTTGCAAATGCCAGGGCATGCGGGTTTGTTTATGAGCCGACGTTTGAACAGGTCAGGGGCATGCTTCAGGTTCTTCGTTCAGAAAAACCAAACCCTGCCCCTGCAGTCCAGTTTGCTGGTGGAGAGCCTACCATGCGGGATGATCTTCTGGACATCCTCAAGCTAGCTAAAGATATGGGATTTCTGCAGGTTCAGCTTGCAACAAACGGAATTAAACTAGCTTCAGATCCTGAGTATGCTCGACAACTCAAAGATGCTGGTCTTCAGACTGTATATCTGCACTTTGATGGAGTCACAAAGGAAACCAATTCCAAGATCAATCTTGACCTGAAAGCTGTGGAAAACTGCAGGAGTGTCGGCCTTGGTATCGTTCTTGTGCCAACAATCATCAAGACAAAGAATGACCATGAAATCGGCGGTATTATCAGGTTTGCCACCGAGAACATTTCAGTCATCAGAGGGGTAAACTTCCAGCCGGTCTCGTTCACAGGTGCTGCAAACCAGGAAGATATAAACCGTGAACGAATTACAATCCCAGAACTTTTAGATAGAATAGAGTCACAGACTGATGGAGCCATTCTGAAGAATGACTTTTATCCAGTGCCCTGTGTCGTTCCGGTATCCGACTTTGTTGAAGCATATACTGGAAAATCACAAATTAAATTTACTGCACATCAGCATTGTGGTGCGGCAACCTATGTCTTTGTAAGAGAGGACGGAATTGTTCCAATCAACCGGATAGTTGATGTGGATGCATTTTTTAACTCAATTGAACAGTTATCACGCAAACTTGAGAAGAGTGGTTCACTTTCCAAGAAGATGGTTGCCATCAACGGCCTTAGGGAGTTTTATAACCAGTTCAAAGGTGATGAGAAGAATAAGGGGCTTGATGTCTGGAAGATCCTTGGGAAGACCCTTATCACCCATAATTTTGACTCTCTCAGGTCATTTCACTGGAATGCACTCTTTATCGGTACGATGCACTTCATGGATAATTACAACTATGATATCGATCGTGTGAACAGATGTTGCATCCATTACGCTACACCTGACGGCAAACTGATTCCTTTCTGTACCTACAACAGTGGTCCTGTATACCGGGAACAGGTCTGGAAGAAATTCAGCCAAAAGTCAGAATAACCCTTTTTAGTATGATAACTATAATTCCAAAACCAACCGATATTCCATCAGATAATTCTACCCGCATGGTGATGGATGAGCTCGATCGGATGGGCGAGCCATATCAGGCTTTATTTCTGGAAGCCATTGACCCTTTCTCGTGTGAGCTAGAGCGGGAGACTATCTGGGCCTGTGGCATCAGACAGAATGGGCATAACTTCGAATCTCTCTCTGCTCTGGCACTCTATAACAGGGTAATCAATCCACCCGAAGGAATAGTCACCTGTGCAAGCAAGGTGAAAACTTCAGCCCTTCTCATGAGAGATGATGTTCCAACTCCGGAGACTTTTTTCACCGAGTCACGTTATCTGGCCGGAGAGTTCATCAAAAAACATGGGAAAGCGGTATCAAAACCAGTGTATGGGTTTGACGGGGTCGGAATTGTTCTTGTTGAAACAGAAGAGCAACTTGGAGAGCCTCCATACTATCTGCAAGAGTATATTCCTAACGACCGGGACTTCAGAGTCTTCGTGATAGATGGAGAAGCAGTCGGCGCAATTATGCGAGTATCAGACAGTCTGACGCATAATATTCATCAGGGCGGCTGTGGAAGTGCAGTACCCATTACCCCGGAGATCAATGATATTGCGTCACGGGCAACCAAAAGTGCCGGGGTTGATTATGGAGGTGTTGATCTCCTGATTCACGAAGATACATATACTGTTCTCGAAGTCAACGGGACTCCTAACTGGCACTGCATGGAGGCTCCAATCCCCAGACTTCTTGCCGAATATCTGGTTGAGCAAAGAAAGATAGAAAAACAGTAAACAAAACAACGTTTGGTGGATCTTATCAGGATCCACACTCAATCTCTTTCAAGGCCTTTTCTGCCATCTCCTGCATGCGGGATGACATATGAGCGGTTGAAGGATTCTCGATATTTTTCATTGCTTTTGCAATAGCATTACCCAACACAAATATTGCATATTTGTGCTCCACTTTGCTCCTGTGAATCTGTGTAGGAGTTATCTTCAGTGACTCATACTCACTAAAGTCAGAATCAGGGTTATTTTCCTGAAGGTAATCCTTCACATCAATGAGCATCTGATGGAGTGAGATCAATTCCTCTTTATGCACACTATCACTCCTCATGTAT
>NZ_DATMYY010000045.1:0-4398 GCF_035560735.1 Methanospirillum sp. | reverse complement strand
CCTTATCGCAGGATTGCTCATACCAGGGACATTAGCAGCAGATAATGCAACATCATCAGCAAATCAGAGCGGAAATGTTTCAATTGATGACCTGATGGCGAAGAACCCTGATGCACTCCTCATCTATGCGGGAGCAGGTCTCAAAAAACCGGTTCAGGAGATCGGATCAACCTTCACCAATGAGACAGGAATTCCGGTAGTTTATAATTTCCAGGGATCGGGAGCTCTTTTGAGCCAGATGGATATCACCCATAAAGGAGATGTATTAATTGCAGGTGGATCTGACGCATACAAGACAGCAGAAGACAAAGGGCTCGTAGGTCAGCCGCAGTACATCGCATACCATGTGCCAATCGTCGCAGTGCAGAAAGGCAATCCTAAGAACATCACCTCTGTTGAAGACTTTGCCAAGCCAGGTCTCAAGATTGGGCTTGGAGATATAAAAGCAACAGCAATCGGAACCACAGGAGATAAACTCTTCAAAGACCTCGGAATTGCTGATGCTGTGGAGAAGAATGTTGTTGTGAGAACTTCAACCATCAACGAACTCGTCTCTGCTATGAATGCAGGATCTATTGATGCATCACTCCTGACTCTGGATCAGATAAATGATAAGACAATGGACACAATCCCGGTCAAAAATGTAAATGATTATGTTCTCGTTGTAGCAGAAGGACCCACGACATTCTCCAAGCAGTCTGACAAGGCTCAGAAATTTGTTGATTATGTTGCTTCAGACGCAGGGAAAGACACTTTCAAGAAGTATAAATTCCCGGCATATGGAGACCAGCAGTATAAAGACGTTCAGCCTTGAGATAGAAAGGAATCACCAATTTTTCATATTGATGATACAAACTCCCATTTCACTTCTCTTTTATCATCCCTGGATTGTATAAGTGAGAACCAGGCACCAGGAATGACAGGAAATACGGATGAATAAAATATTTTACCCAGTCACAACAATTCTCGCCTTTTTTTCAGGGGGAGTCACCCTACTTGTACTTGGAGGGCTCTTCACTTTCATCAGTCCTGATAGCATCATTCAAACACTCACCTCGCCTGAGATCAGATATGCAATTCAGCTCTCTCTCATTACTTCGGTCATATCTACTGTGCTTTGCGCATTTGTTGCCATCCCTTCGGGATATATATTAAGCCGAGGAGGGTTTCCCGGCCAGCGTTCCCTCATTATGCTCCTCATGCTTCCTCTCTCCCTCCCTCCGCTTGTTGCCGGAGTTGCACTCCTCCTCTTTTTTGCCAAAACTCCTATTGGAACAGGACTTGAAGATCTCGGGATTACAGTTGTGTATACACAGCTCGGCATCATCGTGGCACAGTGGTTTGTCAATCTCCCGTACCTGATTCGGGTGATGAGATCGTCATTTGCCATGATCTCACCCAGGTATGAGCACATTGCACGAACACTCGGATGTTCTGACTTTCAGGCATTCTGGCATGTTACTCTTCCATTGGCCCGGGCAGGCCTGATTTCAGGACTTGTAATCACCTGGTCAAAAGCGATGGGTGAATTTGGTGCTGTTCTGATGCTTGCCGGTGCAACCCGGATGCGTTCAGAAACCCTTCCAATTGCCCTGTATCTGAATATGGCTACGGGAGATCTCGATATCGCCATCACCACGGCATGTATTCTCCTTGGAATCGCTGCATTAACAATGTTCTTCTTTGAACGGTTATCAGAAGGGAGTGACCGGATATAATGCTCCGCGTTCAGAATGTATCACTCACCCTTGGGGATTTCCAGCTCAAATCTCTCTCTCTCCATATTGAGAATCCCGAATACTGGGTGATAATCGGCCCATCAGGAGCTGGTAAAACAATCCTTCTTGAGATGATTGCAGGAATTCACAAACCTGCCAGTGGAAGAATACTCTTTGAGGGAAAGGATATCACATACGATCAACCCAAAGATCGGAACATTGCCATGATGTACCAGGATCTGATGCTCTTTCCCCATATGACAGTAAAAGAGAACATCCTTTTCAGCGTGAAGATTCGAAAGACGTACAATGGAGATACAGAGAGGAAAATCTCAGATCTGGTGAATATCCTTGGTATCGGGCATCTTATGGATCGCAATCCTGATACTCTTTCAGGAGGAGAGGCTCAACGGATAGCCCTTGCCCGTGCCCTTATCCAAAAACCCCGACTGCTTCTCCTTGATGAACCTCTTTCAGCTCTTGACTCCATGACAAGGGAACGGTTGAGGCAGGAGATCAGAAAGATACACCAGCACCTGAAAATCCCAATCATCCACATTACACACCATTTCGAGGATGTATATGCCCTCGCTGAAAAGGTAGCCATCATGCAGGATGGAACAATCGTACAGACAGGAAGACCTGAAGATGTCTTTGCTCATCCCTGCACTCCGTATGTTGCCCAGATCTGCGGAACCGAGAATATTTTCAGGGGTCAAGCAACACCGGACGGGACAGGTTCAATCCTGAATCTTGGTGATCTTCGCATCAGGATCTCTGCACAGCATAGAGGCCCGGTAGTTGCTGTCCTCAGATCTGAAGATATTATCATCTCAATTCAACCGTTCAAGTCCAGTGCCAGGCATACCCTTCAGGCAACGGTGGTTGACCTGATTCCTTCTGGTCCCTTCATCCGGGTTGTACTTGATACCGGGATCAGGATGATCGCCATAGTGACGCGGACAAGCTCTGAGGAACTCTCACTTATGCCCGGAGATCAGGTATATATCACGTTTAAAGAGTCAGCACTTCACGTCATTCCAACCGGGGATCAAACCAGCGAAGAGATAATGGCAGGGACAGTCTGATGCATATGAAAAACCACACAGAGGATTTAGAAACGATATCCAGACACAATAAGGAGACAGAATTATGAATTTAACACGAGAACATGCAAACAAATGGAGAAATGCAGATATCATCTTTCATCCAATCGGAGTCATTCATTCTGAACATACTGAACAGGATAATACCCCGATTCAGGGAATTTTTAATCCGTCTGTCGGATACATAGAGGTGTTCGAAGAAAATACCGATGGTCTGAAAGATATTGAGTCATTTTCTCATATTTACGCACTATATTATTTTGACAGAGCAACCGCTAAAAACCTTATACAGAAACCATTCCTTGACGGAGAAAAAGAGCGGGGGATCTTTGCAATCCGGCATTTTAATCGACCTAACCCTATAGGTCTTTCAATCATGGAGCTGCTTGAAGTTGATGGAAATATTCTCAAGGTGAGTGGTGTTGATGTTCTGGATGGGACTCCGGTCATTGATATCAAGCCGTATGTCAGGCAGTTTGATTACCGGGAAGAGGTGAAATCAGGGTGGGTCGATACCAAGCATATGGATGATATTGCAGAATGGAACTGTACACCAAAAGAACTTCGTAACCGGGATCGAACGACAAAATAAATCCTAATAAACCCCCAGATTTTGTTTGGTTAGGAACAGTAGAATACAAAAAAAGAGAAGAATATCACTTCTGATAGTTAAGCCAGGAGGAGGTTCTTGTTATACTTAAGAACGTCAGGAATGGAATTTACCCCATCAACAGACTTCGGGAAGTTAGTGAAGGTAATCCGCTCATTGTTTACTGCAATATCGGTCAATGCTTCTTCAATGCCTTTCGCCATCTCTCCTGACTGCATGTTCTCAATAACATACATCTTTCCGCCACCGGAGACGAGATCGAGAGCATAGATTTTGTCCTTGTTTTTCTGGATGGAATCAACTACTTTTGCCGGAGTCTTGTTTCCACCATATGCAAATTCAGGTGCAAAGATATCATAGACCTTTACTCCGAGCCACTTTTCAACCGGAGTCTTCTGCCATGCCATCACAATGGCATTCTTCTTTGAAAGAGCATCTTTTTCTGCTGGATTCAGATTGCCCACTGCTGCAATAGATTCTTTATACTTATCAGCATTCTCCGAATAGGTCGTTGCATTCTTTGGATCTGTTTCCTTGAGCCAGCCAAGAACGGTGTCAGCAAGAGCTTCTGCCGATTCAGGGGTATTCCATTCAGTGTCAGGTTTGAGAAGAGTCCACTTCGTCTTTCCATACCCATTCGAATCCCTGAACTTTTCTATGGCTGCCATGGCTGCTGTATCCATCGAACTGTTATGTGCAAGGAAAAGATCAGGAGATTTGAGTTCATCAGCATGTTTCTGGATCAAATTTGGTAAAATATCTCCCTGCAGGTGAGGACATACAGTCGGATCAGCGATGTACACGACATGTACATCATCACCTCCTATCTGACTGACTGGATCCCAGAGAACACTTGTCGTTGCCACCACATCAACAGCAGACACTGCCGGCACTCCAAAAAGGAGTGCAAGAACAGTACATACTAAAATGAACTGCTTCATAGTATTACTGTTTTGTATTATGT
>NZ_DATMYY010000044.1:0-5297 GCF_035560735.1 Methanospirillum sp. | reverse complement strand
GGGTAATTTACTGTTGCCGCTTTCTATCTCCTTAAATGCCCAGACATAGACGATACTTCATGGAATCCCTCCAGAATTATATCATCACTATCCTGCCAGGCCGGAGCAGAGACGGTCAGGAGGAGCTTTTTGAGCGGATTGATATTCAGCCTGGTGACTCCGTATCCATCGTTGGATCAACCGGATCAGGCAAATCTGCATTCATTAATGACATTGAAGTTCTTGCGCAGGGAGATACAATCACCCGGAGAACTATCAAGATCAATGGCGTCGAACCTCCGGAAGAGATGGTACGCAATCCCGCAAAAAAGCCGATTGTTATGATTACTCAGAATAACCGGTGTATAGCAGATTTGAAAGTCGCTGATTTTCTCGCATTGCACATGAAGGCCAGGGGAATTGCCGGTCAGTCCCTTCTTCTTGAAACCGTTGAGCTGGCAAACGAGTTCACTGGTGAGAAGATCCTCCCACACTATCGTATGACTGCCCTTTCAGGAGGTCAGACCCGCTCGCTCTTTATCGCAGATGCTATTCGGATCGGTGACGCCCCTATCCTCCTTCTTGACGAAGTAGAGAATGCAGGAATTGATAAGGAAAGGGTCATCACCAGGATCAAAGAGCATCGCCGTGCTGTTATCCTCGTCACGCACGATCCTCTGCTTGCCCTGAGCACTGACCGGAGAATTGTTATGCAGAATGGAGCCGTTCGTGAGGTAATTCACCCAGCAGGATCTGAACAGACCCTTGTAAGAAAATTATCTGAAATCGACCAGTATGTCTCTGGTATCAGAGAAAAACTGCGATTTGGTGAGCGCTTTTCTGATGCACCGGTGGTTATTTCGAAAGCAAAGGTGACAGCATGAAACTTCTCATTGTTGCCGGACCACCAAGCGTAGGAAAGACTGCAGTTATCAGGCAGGTTATCAAGGAACTCTCTGGAGAGTTCAAGCCATCATACCTGAAGATCGATGTCGTCAGAGCCTTTGAGGATGAAGAACTGAGAGAAGAGTTTGGCATTCCAACCCGCAAAACCTACTCCGGCGATGTCTGTCCTGATCATATGGGTATCCTGGTCCTTGCCGATGCCCTTGCCTGGGCAGTTGCAGTTGAATCTGATCTCCTGATTGTGGAGAGTGCTGGACTTTGTTTGAGGTGTACTCCATATACTACCCAGTCTCTTGGAGTCGTCGTCCTTTCTGCAGTGTCAGGAAGCAAAGCTCCCCTTAAGATGGCTCCGATGATAGCCCTTGCTGATGTTGCTGTAGTCACCAAGGTTGATCTCGTTTCACAGGCTGAAAAAGAAGTGTACCGTGAGGGTATCCTCTCTGCCTCTCCTGAAATTGAGATAATTGAGACTAATGCACTTCAGGGATCCGGTCTGCGGTTCCTGATAAACAAGATCAGGTCATTCCCTGATGTTGAGGATGCCGGAACAGTTACCCTCCGCGGAACTCCTCCTCTCGGAGTCTGCACGGTCTGCATCGGTAAGAAGGAGATCGGATGGCAGAATCATTTTGGAATCATTAGAACCCTGGACAATGCAGAACCTATCTACCGGGGTGACTGAACAAGATGGTCTGGCAACCTCCAGGCAGGGATTGTGGTGCATGTGGATTCTCCACCTGTACCGAGTTCTCAAAAGCTCTCTTAACTGGCGATAGGTCAAAGGAAGATTGTCCGTATTCGGTGACTGCATCAGAACATACTGCCAGAACGGTATCCTATTCAGGAGTTGATGTTGCAGGAAAAGAGTATGACTTTGTAATCAAGGCCTTTCCCGGAGAACCATCTGCACGGAAATTTGTCGTTCCCTTTAGAGCAGATCTTGTTGAAAAATGGGATATCAAGGCTGGAGATTTAATAACTGGCAGGCCGGCAGGCCCTGGTTGTCCGCTCTACCATGCACTCAGGGTTCTGTCTGCAAATCCGGTTACCGGTGTCCTTGAATGCCATACTGTAGGTCCCCTTGCAGCCCGTTCAGAGGAGGCCCATGATGTTCAGGCTTATCACGTTCATGCGTTTGAGGGAATTGCAGAGCCGATAAAACGACCACCGATTCTGGGAATCAGGCAGTATTTCCTTCCCGGTTATTGTATGATCGATCTCGCACACACGGCTCTTGTAAACATGGTTCTTCAGAAAAAGGACGGTATACACGTCCGTGTGGAGGATATCAGGATTCTCTGATATACTCTTATGACACTTCATCGAATCCGTATTGGTCATCTTTCAACAGTATACCATACGGCTTTCATTTTAATGGGCACTGATCTTCTGGAAAAGAACCAGATTCAGGCTGAGTGGACTCTTTTTCCTTCTGGTCCAGATATCATCAGGGCAATGGAGAAAGGTGACCTCGATCTTGCATATCTTGGACTTCCTCCGTTTATTATTGGTCTTGACCGGGGACTTCAGGCACGATGCGTTGCCGGAGGTCATATTGAAGGCACAGTAATCATTGCAGGCCCTGCTGTTCTCCCACTGGATTCATATTCTGATATGAATGATTTTCTCGATCAGTTCGCAGGAAAGAGTATTGGAACTCCTCCCAAGGGTTCTATTCATGATATCATCGTGAGGGACCTTCTTTCCAGATATGGAAAAGAAACAGTTCATGTGAAGAATTATGCCTGGGCTGATTTTCTTCATGATGCTCTTGAAGATGGGGAGATAGCAGCTGCAGCCGGGACTCCTGCACTTGCGGTGGCAGCACGCCGGTATGGATCTGCACAGATCGTGGTTCCTGCTGAGAAAATATGGCCGTTTAATCCAAGTTATGGGATCATTGCTACCGATGACCTGATAAGAAGAGGAGACATTGTTCCGGCTTTTATCCAGGCTCATGAGGATGCATGCCAGATGATACGCAAAAATCCCGGGGAATGTGCAAAAATTGTTGCAGATACCTGTGGATTTGTAGATGAAATCTTTGTAGAGGAGGCATATCGGATATCTCCGCATTATTGTGCGGCCCTTCCACCGGAGTATGTCAAATCAACAAAGGATTTTTCTCATACATTGCATACCCTTGGATCAACTGTGAATCGAATTTCTGAAGATGATATCTTTGATCTGACCATTGTGAATGAGATTCATCCGGCTGGCCACCATTATCGGGACTGAATTAAATGAATACCAGAGGTGGTGATGATGTCAAAATTTGCCCGGATCACCGGGGTTTTATGGATCATCACGGAACTCATAGTACTGACTTGTTTGTATGACATTAACACCGTACGATCAAAAGCGATATAACCGCCAAATTCTGATTCGTGGATTTGGTGATGCCGGGCAGGAGAAACTGAAAGATGCCACTGTGTTTATCGCAGGATGTGGCGGGCTTGGTAGTCCGGTCGCAACGTATCTTGCTGTAGCAGGGGTTGGCCATCTTGTCATTGTTGATATGGATATTGTTGACCTGTCAAACCTGAACCGTCAGATATTGCACTGGGATGAGAATGTTGACCAGTATAAAGTCAAGAGCGCCAGTGTGAAACTTGCTGCCATTAATCCTTCTATCAAAGTGACAGCCCTTCAGGAGAAGATTGATGAGGATAATTATCTGGATCTCACCAAGGGTGCTGACCTCATCATTGATGCAATGGATAATTACCCAACCCGGTATCTTCTCAATAAGGCAGCAATTCACCATAACATTCCATTCATCCATGCATCTGTATGGGGTCTGGAAGGTCGTCTTACCACAATTATTCCTGGCAAGACCCCATGTCTTGAATGTCTGGTACCAGAAGCTCCTCCCAAAGAGGTCTTTCCGGTACTGGGGGCAACGCCAGGTGTCCTTGGAACATTGCAGGTGACTGAAGCTATTAAGGCTCTTACCGGCGTAGGTCAACTCGCTTTAAACCGCATGGTGATATATGATGGTGAGTATCTGGAATTCCATGAGATTCCAATCGTCCGCAATCCCCATTGCCCTGCATGCTCACATCTGAAATAGATCAGAGAAGAAATATAGGCAATAATTATGACTCTTAAAGTAATTCTGTTTGCAAACTACCGGGAAACAGCCGGTGTAAAAGATGTTGAACTTGACAATGTCAAGACCGTACAGGATATTATTACTGAATTGACGAGCCGGTATCCTGGTCTTACCGCTCTTCTGTTTCAGGATGGAGAATTGAAGCGGTACGTGAACATTCTGGTGAACGGAACCGGTTTTAAAGATCTTGACGGTCTTTCAACACCGGTCCATGAAGGCGATGAGATTAAACTCTTTCCCCCCGTTTCGGGCGGATAAGATGTTGTGGGCAGTTGTCTTTGATAACTGATTAAAAAAGGTCTGGCATAAAGTCCAGATGAGTAAATATCAGGTTCCAGAAATTTCTGGACCTTTCATTCTTCTTGTGTATTAACAAAGCTCTGATAGGATTGATTTCAGTTTAGATTCAGGAAACGCCCCGTCCCCTACGTACGTGATTTTTTTATTGCATATGATCAGGGTCTGAGGGAGTGACTGCACAACTTTTGGCCCTACTGTCTGGATTAAACCCTTTGTCAATTCAGTGGGGGCAGCAATGTACATCCCAACAAACTGGTTTTTCTCAATATGACTCTTTATCATTTCAGTATTTTCCCGTGAATCCAGATCTATTCCCAGTACTGTGTATGCTCCCGGGTTTTCTTTGAGGAGTTTTGCAGTTTCACGGAGTTGTATTGAACAGGCCGGGCACCAGACTGCAAATGAATGGATTATTACCGGTTTTCCTTCTTCTGCCAGTTCTTCAATGGTGGTCTGCTTTCCGGTGATTGTATCAGTTATTGGTACAGTCATCCACGATGACTCATTACCTGATTGGGTTATGTGAGTAGATTGTGGTGAATTCGATTTTGAGATTGTCTGGTTCCCGGTGTCAGGATTTGTGCAGCCGGCTGATAGTATGACTGCCATAAGACAGAGTATCAGGATCAGAATCCGGGTATCTACTCGTTGCATATACAGAGTTCGTAATTTTGAGGATAATAGCTTGTTGAATGTATATCCATCATTCGTGAACCTAATGGAATACTTATTTTTGACGTAAACGAGCGAGAAGCAAAAAAATTCCAAAATTCGGAAGTAGCCTCCCGATTCCTATTATTTCAGTGCCCGAACCTGGAAATAACAGTGGTATTGATCTCGGTTCTTGGCCCATCCTGAAAATAACGATTGAGTTGATCTACATTTAAGAGCCTGAACTTGAAAATAGTAGCTATAATTATCTAGAGCCAGAACCCGGAATTGAACCGGGCTGTGCTGATCTGCAGTCAGCTGCATAGCCTCTCTGCCATTCTGGCTG
>NZ_DATMYY010000043.1:0-12626 GCF_035560735.1 Methanospirillum sp. | reverse complement strand
ACACCGCCTCATGATGTTCCCATTCTGCTGGCATGTGAAACCCGCGGTTCCGGGGAGTATCACCAAGTGCCGATGAAACACATTCAGGCCCATCTCTCCGGATAGGTGTGCAGAGTGAACGATAGGTTTCAGGACGCCGGTTCCTGATGAAACCCCAGGAATCAGAAATGAACTTATTCATCGAGAGATCGATGGTCGTAAGCAGGATCTCCTCCTCTGATCCTGCCCGTACCAGGATTGAACCAAAGGCATCTGCAACAAATGAACCACCAAAAAATCTGATCCTATCCTCTGTTCCCACCCTGTTTACTGCTGCCACATGCACACTGTTTGCGATAGCATGACTCCGCTGGATTGTCTCCCACGAGTTCTGCCATTCTCCTTCTACCGGAGAAGCATCCAGAATATCGCCGATAGCAGTCGGGTAAAAGATGATCTCTGCTCCTGCAAGAGCAACGGCACGGGCAGCTTCTGGGAACCACTGATCATAGCAGATGAGAACGGCAATTTTTCCAAACCTGGTATCAACTACCCTGAACTCATTACCCTCTGCAAAATATCCTTTCTCAAAGAAAGAGGGATCCTGGGGGACATGAACTTTGTAGTACGGAGGAGAGACAGTCCCGTCTATATCGATTATCACCGCTGCGTTGCGATGCTGGCCGGTCTTTGAATACTCATAGATCGGAACAATGATAACTACTTCATGCTGTTTTGCCAGATCTGAAAACACCCGGGTTGATTCACCGGGTATCGTCTCTTTAAATAACCCAGTGTCTCTGCCAATATACTGAGGAAAATATTGTGTGCGGTAGAGCTCAGGAAGACAGATAATCTGTGCCCCTGCAGAGATCGCTTCAGAGACCTTACAGACCATCTTCCTGATATTCTCATCGGGGTCAGGTGATGCTGAAGCCTGGATCAGACCAAGCATAACAGGGCGGCTCTCCATTTCTTGTCTATTAATACAACTCATGTGAGGTTATCTCTTTGTAGAAATCAGGAATCACTGATGATCATGGCGGTGATGGAGGTCGGGTTTGTGCTGATGATCATGAGATACTGCGTCGTGTGAGTGAAGATGCGTATGTTCGCCTGATCGTGAGATGGGAGGGGCCGCTTTTGTATGCTGATGATCATGATGAAGATCATCATGGCGGTGACGATGATTATGCACCAGGGGAGGGTGATAATGGAGATGTGAATGCTTCTCTGATACAAGCAGCCATGTTCCAAGAATCATGACAGGAAGGGCAACAAGGAAGAGCACCTGCGGGGTCTCTGCAAAAAGAAGAAATGAGAAGAAAACTCCAAAAAACGGGGAGAGTGCAAGAAATAATCCGGTGCGGGCAGTTCCGATGGAACGAAGCGCAAGTAGAAAGAAGACACTTGCAAGCCCTCCAAAACTGAAAAACCCTACAACCATACAGACTGGAATATCCCCAATCCGGGGAAGGGATTCACCGATGAAAAAGGCAATTGCCAGAGAGATGATTCCGGCCCCATAGCCTTTTACGAGTATTGCATAGAGCGGGTCACGTCCGGACACATGCCTGCTGATATTATTATCAATAGCCCAGAAAAGACAGGCAACAAGCACCCCAACCGAACCAACTGATACACCAAACTCGCCGGCAGGGTCCAGACTCAGTATCAGGCAGGAACCTGTTATGAGCCCCATGGCCACCCATATCCTTTTGCCAACTGCTTCATGAAACAGGAACGCAGCAATGAATCCTGTCGCAACAGGCTCAAAATTTAAGAGGAGAGATCCGGTTGCAGCGGGAGTGATTATCATGGAGTACATCAGGGTGACCGGGGCAAGCACTCCACCGAAGATCGCCATTCCGGCAAGATATGGAGCATCAGATCTGGTGAGTGGTGCTTCACCTGCAGATGAGCCACGCCTGATGATCTTTCTTCCCACGATCAGAAGCAGCATCCCGGTCCCGCTTCCAAGGTAAAAGAGGGCAGCCAGCATAACCGGTTCAGTACTGCCGATGAAGTATTTCGTCATCGGTGCACAACTGCCAAAAAGAATCGCAGAAAGTACTGCGTAAATTAAGGGTAAATGATCAGTTGAGAGAGAACTCACAGTATCTCCATGGGATGGCGTCATACCATCCCCCGTTTTTTATCCAGAACCTGCCTGTTTTATCGAGAGTGAGATGCGTCTTCTCTGGTTATCGATACTAATCACTTTCACCCTAACACGCTGGCGGATAGTTACCACATCAGCCGGGTCCTCAACATACTGGTCAGCAAGCTCGCTGATATGCACAAGGCCACTCTCTGATAACCCAATATTGACAAAGGCACCAAATTTTGTTACATTTGTTATGACACCGTCAAGCATCATTCCCTCTTTGAGATCATCAAAAGTGGTGACCTGATCTGCGTAAACAGGAGGCTCAAAGACACCCCTGGGATCACGACCCGGGCGGATGAGTTCCTCGCAGATGTCATGTAATGTGGGAAGCCCACAGGTTTCAGTGACAAACAATTCCAGGTTGATCTGCCTGACCAGTGATTCCTTGCCGATAAGATCCGCTGGTTTCGCACTGATACTCGCTGCCATATCAGACACCAGGGCATATCGCTCAGGATGAACCCCGGTGTTGTCAAGGGGATTTTTTCCGTCACGAATCCGGAGAAAACCTGCAGCCTGTTCATAGGTTTTTCCGCCTATCCCCTTTACAAGCCTGATCTCTTCGCGACTTGTAAACGGTCCGTTCTTTTCACGGTGCCTGACTATTTCTGTTGCAAGTCGCGGATTCAGTCCAGAAACATAAGATAGCAGTGAGGGAGAAGCAGAGTTGAGATCAACTCCAACCTCGTTGACCACCGATTTCACGACCTCTTCAAGACGTGCCTTGAGCATATCAGGATCAATATCATGCTGGTACTGACCGACACCAATAGAACGCGGCTCTATCTTTACCATCTCAGCAAGCGGGTCGAGAAGGCGTCTTCCGATAGAGACGGCACCACGCATCGTAACGTCCATATCAGGGAGTTCGGTTCTGCCGAGTTCAGATGCAGAGTAGACCGATGCACCCTGCTCATACACAGAGATCACGGAGATTTCATCAGGCAGGCCAAGATCCCTGATAAACTGCCAGGTCTCTCTGCCTGCTGTCCCATCACCCACTGCAATGGTCTGAACCTGGTGTCTGGAAACCAGATCACGAATTATCAGTGATGATCCTGACGGATCCGGTCTTGGATCATGAGGGAAAATCGTAGAGGTCTCAAGGGGAAACCCTTCTGCGTTCAGCACAACTACCTTGCACCCGGTACGAAAACCGGGATCTATTGCCAGTACTCGTTTTGAACCAAGAGGAGGAGAGCGGAGAAGAGCACGCAGGTTTGACGCAAAGACCCGGGCTGCCTCTTCATCGGCACGTTCCTTGAGCTCATTTCGAAGTTCACGCTCTAATGAAGGGGCCAGCAGACGGTGATACCCGTCAGTCAAAGCGTCCATGACGCATTCAGTAGCAGGGCCGGATCCTGACAGATACTTTTCTGTAATCAGATTAATTCCGGCTTTCGGATCAGGACCAACCTTTGCAGAGAGAAGGCCTTCCTCTTCGCCCCTGAAGATAGCCAGAACCCGGTGTGATGGAATTGAACCTGCAGATTCAGAAGTGCCCACATACTCTTTCCATTTTCCTGCATCACCACCGGTTCCCCGTGCTGCTGAAACATCCAGACGAGAAGACTTTTTGAAAACGTCACGGACCTGCTGACGCACCTGTGGATCTTCACTCACTTCTCCGGCAATAATATCCTCTGCACCAGAAATTGCAGCCTGTGCTGTCTGAACATCCAGATCAGGATTGATAAACCGTGTTGCCTCTGTGAGTGGATCGATTCGTGCATCCTGAGTGAGAAGAAGATCTGCAAGCGGCTGAAGTCCCTGTTCACGTGCCCGATCAGCCCTCGTTTTCCGTCTGGGTTTATAGGGAAGATAGAGATCTTCCAGTTCTGCAAGTGTTCCTGCCTGCAGAATATTCTGTTTAAGGTCCGGAGTGAGACGTCCCAGTTCGGATATTTTCGTGAGAATAACATCCCTGCGTTCTTCCAACCTCCTAATCCTTTCAAGATGCGTTGCCAGTGAAAAGATTACTCCGTCATCGAGAGATCCTGTTGCCTCTTTCCGGTATCGCGCAATGAAAGGAACAGTTGCCCCGCTGTCGAGCAGATCGATGCAGGCTGCTGCCTGCCTTACCGGTATTCCAAGAGCCGCTCCGACCAGTTCATGTATCCGCCAGGTGTGATGAACTGACTGAGATATTTCGCTTACTTCCCCCATCTTCCTGCCTTATAATTCTAAACAAATTGGTGTGCTATCCTGAAAACAGATCGCTAAAAAAAGAGTGAAAATGAACTGGAAGGTTATTCCATCTTATACTTCTGAACCAGGGCCTTCCAGTCAGGAGAAGCCATGAGGTGATCAAGACCCGTGTTCAGCTTTTTAAGCAGTTCAGTATCAGACTTGCGGACTGCGATACCAAACTGCTCATTTGTCTCGATTGAGCCAATCTTCTGAACAGGTTTTCCTTCGATGATATCATTTATCACAGTACTGTCATAAATTACCGCGTCCGTTCTTCCTGCTATTAGGTCTTCTACTGCAAGTGGAGTATTGTCATACTGTTTCAGGTTATCAGCAGACATGAGACTCTTATTCACAAGGTTGTCTTCAACCCAGATGGCTGCAGTACATCCCCGCTGGGTACCGATCGTTGCTTTTCCACTTTTTACCTGGTCCATCGTTATCGGTGATCCCACTTTGGTTACAACCGTCTGGTTTACTGTCCAGTATGGCTTACTGAAGTCTACTTTCTCTTTCCGCTCATCGGTGATTGTCATTCCGGCATAAACCATGTCAATCTTGTTTGCATTCAGTGCCGGAATGATCCCGTCCCATGCAATTCCCTGAAACTCAGGCTCAAATCCCTGGTCATGAGCAATCCATTTGAGTGACTCAACATCAAATCCGGTTGGCTCACCCTTCTCACTCATCATCGTAAACGGGGGATAAACCGGATCAATTCCAACACGGTAGACCAGTTTAGTGCCAGAAGAGGTATTGTCAGAGGATACTTTCTTCTCCTGAACACCAGACTGGTTTGAAGAGGTACACCCTGCCGTAAGAAGCAGCAGGATAAGTCCCAGACAGGCCAGAGAAATCAACACTCCTTTCATGATATCCAGAAGATAGGAAACCCAGATATGTAATTATTACCTGCGCAAAGAAAGTGGAGCGAGATTCATCTCAAAATTTCAGAACCTATTGCATATATATAGGGTCAGTTATATCAGGTGCATCATAGATCACAATTTCTATTACAGTGCCGATCAAACAATCTTCGATGGATAGAAGATTCATTTCAATCCTGGTTATTTTCATTGTAGTTGGTGCAGTCTGTTTTTGCGGATGTACTCAAAGTACCAATACCGCTGATAAATCTGTAAAAAGTTCAGATAATGCATCTGCAGACCAGAAGAAGACATATATCGTGGGCATTGATGGAGAATACCCGCCGTACAGTTTTATTGATAAAAACGGGACAGCCCAGGGATTTGATGTTGAGTCAATCCAGTGGATAGGAAACAAACTCGGGTTTAATGTAAAAATTCAGCCTATCGCATGGGATGGAATCATACCTGCCCTGAATGCAAAGAAGATCGATATGGTTTACTCTGGAATGACCATTACCGATGAGCGCAAGCAGCAGGTACACTTCAGCAACCCGTACTATAAAGTAAATCAGTCAATTGCTGTTCACAACGATAGTACACTCGCGCTTGATGACTTTAAGGCAGGGAAAGGAAGAATCGGAGCACAGCGTGGAACTACCGGGGCATTCTGGGTAGAAGAGAACCTCGTTAATAAGAGTGTCATCCAGGCTGATCAGCTTGTCACCTATGACAACTTCCCACTGGCTGCAACAGATCTCCAGAATAAACGCATTGACTTTGCAATCTATGACCGTCCACCAATGCTGGATGCCATCGCTGACAAGCCACTGCATCTTGTTGGTGAGATTGATACTGGTGAAGAGTATGGAGTTGCTATCCGAAAGGATGATACTGAACTGCTGAACACCATAAACAAAGGATTAGATCTGCTCCATGAGTCTCCGGATTGGGCAGCTCTAAAGAAGAAGTACAAGATGGAATAACTCATTTCATCTCTTTTGAACACAAACACTATTTTGAATCCTCTTATGTTCAGATGTGACATGCAGAATCCTGCGGATTTTTCACCTCTGATGAAATGGATTTCCGGGGGTGAATAGTGGATCCACTAACAATTCTCATTGACTGGTTCCCCTATCTGCTTTCAGGAATCTTCATCACGGTTGGTCTCGTGGCGGTCGCCCTGCTGATAGGAATCGTACTCGGGCTTCCTATGGCACTGGGACAGGTATATGGAAAACAACTCATCAGATCGGTTATATCAATATATGTCTGGTTTTTCCGTGGTCTTCCGGTTCTGGTTCTGTTGTTTCTCTTCTACTTTGGTATCTTTCCAGGGCTGGGCCTCGATCTTCCTGCTTTTGTAGTCGGTGCTGTTGTGCTTGGCCTTAGGGGAGCTGCGTATCAGTCACAGATCTTCAGGGGTGCAATACAGTCAATAGCCGAGGGACAGATGACTGCTGCACGATCTCTGGGGATGAGCAGAGCTCAGGCTATTAGATCAATTATTCTGCCCCAGGCAATGCGGATTGCCCTGCCCGGCTGGTCAAATGAATACCCGGAGATCCTGACAGAATCGTCAATATGTTATGCAATCGGTGTTGCAGAGCTCCTTACACGATCATCACAGATTGTCTCGCAGACGTATGTCACGATGCCCATCTATCTCGCCTGTGCTGTGATGTTTATCCTGCTCAGCTATGCCGGAACCCACCTTATTCAAAGACTGGAAATGCGGATCGCCATACCAGGTTTTGGTCCGGGGAGTTCATCATAATATGACAGAATCAGAGTTTATTCTCAAGGTCGAAGAGATACGCAAATCCTTCGGCAGCTCGGAAGTCCTTAAGGGTGTCTCCTTTAATGTCAAAAAAGGGGAGACGATCTGTTTTATCGGACCTTCGGGAACAGGAAAGAGTACCCTGCTCCGGTGTATTAATCAGCTGACCATTCCGGATAGCGGGAAAGTGCTCCTGAACGGAGAAGAGGTTACTCATTCGGGCTCACAGATTAACCATTTCAGACAAAAGATCGGGATGGTTTTCCAGAATTTCTTCCTCTTTGACCATCTCACAGCGGTTCGAAATGTTGAGATTGCATTGCTCAAAGTAAAAGGAATGAATGCAAAGGATGCGAGAGCCAAGGCAATGAAAGAACTTCAGCAGGTGGGTATGGCTGAATGGGCTGATCATTATCCTGCTGAACTTTCAGGTGGTCAGGCACAGCGGGTTTCTATCGCTCGTGCATTAGCCATGGATCCTGATGTCATGCTTTTTGATGAACCAACAAGTGCTCTAGATCCAGAACTGACCCGTGAGGTTCTTGAGGTCATGAAGAAACTTGCACTCGATGGAATGACCATGCTGGTTGTTACCCATGAGATGGGATTTGCCTGTTCTGTTGCAAACCAGATCCTGTTTATGGAGCATGGCATCATCAAAGAGCAGGGAAGTCCGAAGGTACTTCTGAATGATCCAAAATTTGAGCGGTGTAAGGCATTCATCGGGCAGTTCAGGGAGTATTCACAGTAGGGATCATGGAAACGATAACCTTCCTTGTTGACATTATTATTCCTGCCTTCTGGAACGGGTTACTTGTAACTCTCGCCCTCGTAGCAGTAACAGCACCAATCGGATTTGCTCTTGGTATCGTTATTGCATGTGGCCGGGTCTATGGAGGATCAGTAGTATCAAAGTTCTTCCAGGGGTATACCATCTTTTTCAAGGGCTGTCCGCTCCTCTTGTTATTATTTATTCTCTATTTCGGATTGCCACCATATGGAATTACTTTGAGTCCTTTTGTAGCATCAGTCATCGGGTTCATTCTCTGCAACAGTGCTTACAACTCTGAATACATCAGAGGGGCAATCTTTTCAGTAAAAGAAGGGCAACTTACCGCTGCAAAGGCACTTGGGATGACGCGAAACCAGGCAATACGGTTTGTTGTTCTTCCCCAGGCACTCAGGAGAGCAATCCCGGGGATATCAAATGAGTTTATCTACCTGATCAAGTATTCATCGCTGGCATACATGATCACCGTCATCGAACTGACCGGTGCCGGAAAACTCATTGCAACAAAATATTTTGCATACAATGAGACGTTTTTTGCCCTGGCGATCGTGTATCTGGCACTCGTGACCATAACGACATTTGGTGCTAATGCAATAGAAAGAAAGTTTTCAATTCCCGGGTAAATCCCTTTTTTTGAGATATTAAAGCAATCGTAAATTTTTTAGTTCTCACTATCATCGTTAATCTGTTTTTTTTGGGGGGACATAAGGAGAGAACTGATCATATCTTCAACCAGAAATGGCCCGGTAGATATAAAGATGAATTGATCACATATCCAGCAGAGTTATTGAAAGTCCAGTGTCTTTGGAATTATTCGTGAGAAAAGACGGGTTATTGATCAGATACTGGTAGATCCTGTGTAGAGAAAATCTGGATTTTTTTGCGCTTATTCGATATCTGCTATTAATTCATCAGCCCTTTGATTTGTTGAGCCAATGCATCATAACCATGTCTTATTGCAAGATCATATGCTTCGTGCAGCATGTCATATGCCTCATGAGTCTTTCCTTGCTGATTTAGGATCAATGACTGGTTAGCAAGAGATCGAGCAAGGGATTCAACATTCCCCAGTTCACGGCAGATACGTTCTACCTCCCTATAGAGTTGCATAGCTCCGTCAAGGTCTCCACGATCATA
Source organism: Methanospirillum sp. (assembly GCF_035560735.1). Lineage (GTDB taxonomy): Archaea > Halobacteriota > Methanomicrobia > Methanomicrobiales > Methanospirillaceae > Methanospirillum. Next base: position 3,711 of record NZ_DATMYY010000043.1, on the reverse strand, counting down.
GAGGATATTTGCCTGGTTACCCAGCAAAATTTGTAACGAATCATCATTACCCAGACCTAGGCAGTTACGTTCTACCTCCCTATAGAGTTGCATAGCTCCGTCAAGGTCTCCACGATCATAGAGGATATTTGCCTGGTTACCTAACGTAGATACAAGGTCATCAGCATTACCTAGTTCACGGCATAGCCGTTCCACCTCCTTAAAGAGTTTCATAGCACCGTCAAGGTCACCGCGAGCCTTCAGAATTATCGCCTGGTTACCAAGCGATCTTGTTATACCACCAACATTGCCAAGTTTGCGACAGATATGTTCTATTTTCCATATGATGTTTCATGGCACCATCATGGTCACCACGAGCCTGAAGGATCAAAGCCTGGTTACCAAGCGATGCACCAATCCAGTCATTGTCATCTTCAATTTTTGCTGCCTTTTCAAGAAGAACAAACCAGTCGTATGCTACACTCAGCCTGCCCATTCTCCAAAGGAGAGTACCAACGTTCATCAAAAAGGCCTTTGAGAAATTTACAGTTTCATGAGAGGTGACATCATATACTGATTCCATCCTCAATGATGTCTCCTCTTCAAGTTTCACCCACAGTCTCTGAAGTGCCTGGAAATCAGATTCATATGATCTGACGAAGAACTCCTGACTCACCATGAGTTCAGACAACTTTTTCTCATCCCTGCTTGCAAGCAGATGAAATGGAAGATTTCTCAGGAAGTATTCATGTATCTCACCACTCATGATCTGATCAAATCCATATTCGGAGAGTGATACATGCCCTTTTTCAAGGCTTACAAAATACCTGCCCGCCTTGGTTTTATCAGAGATCCATTCCACAATCGTTGAGTGAAACGGGCTGATGGTGTTGGCATCAATTGGAAAAAGGGATGTTACCAGCATTTCAAGATCGCTCAGTTCCTCCTCATCAAGCCCAGTCACTCCGGCCAGAATTTCCATGGGCAGAGGCTCCCTGGCAGCACAGATAATCCTTATTGCAGGAATTATCTGCCGTTTATACTCCTTGAGATCGTGAAACTGCTTCTCAAAGTACTCGAGGTACATGGCACTGAGGCCAGTCGGGAATGATGGTTCATCAAGGGAAAAGATCTTATCTCGCACCGCTTTGCAGAAAAAAGAGGCATAGATGAAGAATCCCTCACTTTTAGCACTAATGTCCTCAAGTTTCTTTTCAGGAATAACCTCTCCGGTAATATTTCCAAGTTCTTTCCTGAGATATTCCCTGATATCATCTCTGTTTTGTATGCTATCCGGATCAATGAACTGTGATTCTACAGCATCCAGTTGTAACTCGGTTTGAACTGCCTGATTGTCCCTGCTTGAAAAGATAAACCGAAATGGCATACTCTCAGTCCGGTGATAGAGAGCAAGAAGTGTCTGAACCATCTCATATGGGATGTTTTCCATCCCGTTTTTCAGAAAGATCTCATCAAGCCCATCGAACAGAATGACAATCTGATCCTCAAGGTTACCAAGCTGATAAAAAGGGATGATAATCAGCTCATTGAGGAGAGCAGGACCATCCAGATCCTTTTTTGAGTCTAGGTCTATCTTCTCAAGCAGATCCTTATAGGCAGGGATCCGGGTGCTGAGCTCGTATGCCAGGGTCCTGACAAAACGCTGGGGGTTGATCGTTTCGGTATTATCATACTGAAACAGGTAAAACGCTGACAAGTCACAGATATTGTTGTACCAGATGGCAAGGGTGGTCTTTCCGATCCCGGGACGACCCAAAATCCAGTATACCCTTCTGCCATTTGGATCGTTGACCCATTCATCTATCCTTTCAATCAGCCATTCTCTCCCGGTGAACTTTCCATGATTTTCTGCAATGGTTAGATCAAAAGAGATCGGATTCAGGATACTTTTCAAATCTTTTTTTTTACCGGACCCAGGTTGATGTGATAACGAAAAAACGCAATCTGATCTATAATCTGGTGAATTCTTCTGCTGAACAAGTGGTGAAGTAGGGAGTCCCTTCTGTATCAGGTTTACCGTGAAAGCAGCTGCACTATCAGCCGCATATTTTTTCCAGAGATCTCGCTCGTCATGATGGGCATCAATCAACCGGTCATCCTCTGATATCAGATCAGAGATACCCCGGATCATGAGAAATGAAATGCTCTTTCCGGACTCGTTCATTTGAGATACAGCGTCTGCAGCTCCGGCCCCTTCCATCTCGACTGCGAGAATTTCTCGTGCCGTATCTGTTTTGATAACCGATTGAAAGAATGGATTATTCGGGTTGTCAACAACCTGGTTCCCTGAAGCGATCAATCCGTGAAGAACTTTTGATGGAAACGGTTCTCGTCCGGGCGCTGCTTTGATTGAATCATCTGCTGCCATCCATCTTGAGCAAGCAGTGATAACCGGAGAAGAGGATTATTTGCAGAATACCGATATTGGTTCCTGGGCTCATACTCGGCACCGATCTTTCCATAGTCATAGAACCAGATCGAGTTTGCGATGACGACATCACCAAGTTTCAGATCCTTTCGTTGCATTCCCCCGGCAATCCCGACAAGAAAAATATAGGTCGGGTTCCACAGACGGATAGTTTCAGTCGTGATGTTTGCTGCCTGAATGACTCCGGGATTTCCTGTCAGTCCGAGAACAACGCGATATGAAGTATGTTCGTGTGGGATCTCTCCTTTCACCCATGCGAAATTGTTTGGGCTTTTAGGATTTCCCGGATATTTAATCGGGTTATTCAATAAGGATTTTACTGCATTGTACTCTTCAGGGAGAATGGTCAATATAGCAATGTCGATCGTGTCGTCATCTGACATAGAGAGCTCGTATCCGGTTGTATGATCAGATTGGGTATGAAGTGTTCGGTTTGAACCCAATTAACCCGGATGCCGGATTATGTGCTTTATCGGTTCAGGCGAAATGTTTGAGTTCACAAGAGATTTGACTTCAGATTGAAATACCAGATAAACCCACTACAGAAGGGAAATTTTGGATATTACTCATTTTATTTTTGCTTGCTGGAGCGCTTCATCTAATGCTTGAATTAATAATGGGATGTCATGGGTGGCAGTATAATATGTCTCATGCAGATCCACACCAAAATATTGATGGATGAGCAAATTCCTCATGCCAATTATCTGTCGCCATTCAATTGCCTGATTCTCTTCCTTGTATTGTACAGAAACATGAGAAGCTGCCTCTCCTATGATTTCTATCTGGCGAATAACTGCATCCTGTTTCTCGTGTAGTGCTACAAAATCAGGAAGAGAGCAACCAGAAATATATTCGCGAACCCTCAAACAGGCATTTAGCATATGCTCAAGAAGAATTGAATCATCCTTCATTATGATAGATCTCTACAGTTTCCTGGGTGATCTTTTCCCTGAGTAAAGGATGAATCGACCGTTCTGTGAGAAGATCCACCGAAATCCCAAGTTTCTCTATTAACTCTTCTCTGATGCCACCGAGAGCAAAAAGACCTATCTCTTTAGGAAAAGAGACTATGAGATCCAGATCACTACCCTGGTGCTCGTGACCTGCGGCATAACTTCCAAAGACAGATATTTTTTTTACGCCATATGGCACGAGCGTGTTGATGATTTTCACCCGGAGATCCTGATTCATCCTTTTTTCCTGCAATCACAGAATTTCACTCCTGATTGAATAAATATATTCAGGTTCTTAGAGAGTGAGATGGTTTTTTAAAAACTCAAGGT
>NZ_DATMYY010000042.1:0-11184 GCF_035560735.1 Methanospirillum sp. | reverse complement strand
AAATATATTATCGCCGTTGATGAAATTGGGAATTTCTTGCTCTCAAAAAAAGAATTGATGGTTGTTTTCAGACAGATGTATGAAAATGCAGAGCATTTTCACATCATTGTTAGTATGCAGTGATGTACCTGCTCTTATATGCGGTGCTCATCTTTCCTGATCTGCTTATTGTGAGCCGCACAGAATACACTCCTTTCTGTGTAAATGTGTAGACCGGATTCTTCTGATACGAATAACCACCGTCACCAAAGTTCCATGCCCATGTAGTGGGTTGTCCAACTGAAGTATCAATGAACTGTATTCTTAATGGGATTCTCCCACTCACTGGTGATGCCATGAATGAAGCAGTCAGAACACCTGGCTGTTGGGTAGGTGAGGGCGTGACCGTTGGTGATGGGGAAACCGATCCTACCGCAGAAGCTGCATTTAATCTACCTCCTGTTGCAACTTTACCAGAGAGTGAACTGAGTTTATCTACCGTGCTTAAGATCCGATCCCTTATCTGGTTCTTTGACATTGAGGGATTAGCAGCCTTGAGCAACCCGGCAACTCCTGATACAAAAGGTGTTGCCATGGATGTTCCTGAAAGATACTGGTACTGGTTATTTTTGTATGTGCTGTATATCGTCACTCCTGGTGCTGCAAGATCAACTGAAGACGGGCCATAGTTTGAAAAACTTGCTAGATTGTCTTTGCTGTCTGTTGCTGCTACTGAAATGATGTTACTGCTACTCATCGCTGCCGGGTACTGTGGATTTGTGTCTGAGTTCTGGCCGCTGTTTCCTGCTGCACAGACAACGACAGCAGATGATGCATCTATTGCATCCTTGAGTGCCTGAGTATACTGGGTTCCTCCCCATGAATTTGAGATTACCTGGGCTCCCATTTTGTTTGCATACAGGATGGCAGAGATTGCGTCAGATACACGTCCGTTTCCTGATGAGTCAAGGAATTTCAGTGGCATTATTTTCGCATTCCAGCAGACCCCAGTGATGCCGATGTTATTGTTACCTACTGCTGCGATGGTCCCTGCACAGTGTGTTCCATGTCCGTGGTCATCCATCGGGTTGTTGTTGTTTGAGACAAAATTCCATCCCCTGACATCATCGATGTATCCATTTCCGTCGTCATCAATTCCGTTGTTAGGAATTTCACCCGAATTTGTCCAGATGTTTGCAGCAAGGTCAGAGTGGGTATAGTCAACCCCGGTATCAACCACTGCGATTATCACAGAAGATGAACCTGTTGTAGTTCCCCATGCATCTGATGCTTTAATATCAGCGCCAGATTTTCCATAGAATGGTGCCTGACCAGAATTCTTCAGACCCCATTGAAGTGAGAAACTTGGATCATTTGGTGTCCGCATAGATGCCATCTCAACACTTTCTACCTTTGCTGACACTTTGTCTGCTTGCTCCGGCGGCAGTGAGACCAGATAATCAGGTTCTGCATAGAGAACATTTGGGTTGGCGGCGTACTCCTGAATAGCCTTGTTTACAGGAACGCCTTTAACCTGAACGACCTGCATTCCAGGAAGACCTGCCTCAGAGTAATCAGTCATCACCGATGCACCGACTTCAGCATTTGCTATTGACATCACTGAAGGCAATGCCGACATGGTTCTTATTGTGTCGGTTTTGTATCGTACGATCACACGTTCAGGTACATATTCTGCAGAAACCTGAAGAGGTGATGAAGATTTAACCTGTACTGAGTTCTTTCCTATGAGTGCTGTTTCAGCAGACACTGAAGCATTGATATGTTCCTGACTATCGGACAGATTCTTAAGAGATGAATTGTTCTCAAGAACTCCCGATGTTTCTAAGTTTGCTTTACCTGCCAGAGCGCCTGGACTCAAAATTGTGAGTATAACCAACGTCCAGCATAGCATTGTAAAAAATCTGTAATTCATACCCTCATCCCGCGAATTCTATTCCTAATCCTCTATTAACTTTATAGTACCTAGAAGTTTCTCATATCTGGACATTTTTGTATGAATAATATGAGCATCTGTCTGTGAATTTTGACTAGGATACTCAAATATGCCACTAACCTGGTTATTATCTGATTTTACATCCAGGATGTCGATATCTCTACACATTGTATTATGATTGCTGAAATTGAAATACCGGTAGGACTACATCAATATAACAGATCCGGGTTCCGGGTTTAGGGAGCTATCCATCTATGGGTGAAATACTCTGCCCGAAATGCAATTCAAAAGACACTGAATTTGACGATCTCGTCACTACTGAAAGCGGCAGCATGATCGCAAAATGCAGCTGCAATGCGTGTAAGCATAAATGGGAAGCTCCATTTGGTCTCTAATCGCTTCCAATACCAGCGGGGTATCTCCCTGTATATGATATTCCAGAGGTTCTTACTAATCTAAAAAAAGGTTGAGAATAAAAATGGACGACATTAATTGGTGTAAATCTAAATCATATAGCATTGGCGCCATTCTATTGGCATTACTGATTCTGGCCTGGGGTATTGTGTGGCTTGGTAATGACAGTGGATGGTGGAATATCAGATTCCCATTTTGGCCTGTGCTTGCAATTCTGATTGCTCTTGGCATTCTTCTTCATGAAGTGCGCAAGAGTTTCACGTAAGGGTTAAACTTTTTTCCATATTCCGCTGGTGTTTACTGACACCTTTTTTGGGCATTTTTTGAAATGATCCCCATGAAAAGGCATTCATCAGCTGCTATCTGCTCAACACCTTCATAATTACCGACCGGGATATCGAGGCCTCTTACCAATACCGCCGGTATCCCTTCATCTGCTTCTCCCATTAATAGTTCGGCAGCAGATGCAATACTGTCAGCAATAGCTCTCCTTGTGACCTTGAGTTCCCTGCCGAAGAGATCTTTTTTCCCCCGTTCATCAAGAACTGATGGAATCCCTGAGCACCCTATTGCAACTCCACTGCATCCATACCGCATGGGGTGTGTTCTTGAGTCAATAACCAGAACAGCCACCGAGGCACCTGTCATCTGGAAAATTTCCTCCCTGATTTTTTTCGCACTCATATTGGGATCTGCGGGAAGAAGGGAGACCATACCATCTGGTGCATTTGATCCATCTACACCAGCGTTGGGCAAAAGGTTTCCTTTTGAGGTACAGAGAAGAAATCCGGGGATACCTCCTACTATTTCATCAGATTCGCTGATCACGATCTCAGCAAGCCTCGGATCCAGTTCGTACTGTATGGCAAGCTCATCCGCCTCTTTTGAGGGAGTCACCCCTGCAAGACTCACGAGTCTACCCTCTGAGGTTGCAAGCGCAGATTCGGCTATCACCAGAATATCGCCATCAGTCAGAGTGATTTCCTGCTTTTTTATTCCTGATAACAGTAAAGGCAGGATCTCTTCTCCCTGATGAATGAGCCCGGTTTTGATACCAAACAGACTACAGGACGGTGTCAATTGTATTCCTCTCCAAGTGCTGACAATACTTCTATCAGATCTTTAGTCTCTGGTATATCGTGAGTTCTGATCATTGCGGCTCCTGAATGGACGAGTCCGGTTGTTACTGCCAGGGTTGCAGCCAGGCGGTTTTCGGGTCCTCTTCCCGTCACTGAACCCAGAAATGATTTTCGTGAAACCGCTGCCAGAAGGGGTCTATCAAACACTGATAATTCGTGAAACCGTCTGCAGAGCTCAAAATCAGCATCCGGGTTTCTCTCTGGTATCCATCTTCCGACTCCGGGATCCAGAACATATTCCCCGATTCCTGCTTCTTTTGCACGGTTGGTTACAGCCTCCAGGGCAAGTACTGTTTCCTGAAAGTTCCGGCAGTCACCGGGGGTATGATTTGTTGCCATAAGAATTCCCGGGATCTTGTGTTCTCCCATTATCTTAGCAATTTCCTGATTGGCAAGTCCTGAAATATCGTTTACAACATGAACGTCATGGTTGAGGGCTGCTTGCAGAACTTCAGGATGCATGGTATCAATACTAATAGATATTCCCGATCCATCTAGTGTTTTCAGTGCCGAAATGAGCCGATCTTTCTCTTCAGCCACTGAAATAATTCTGCTTCCCGGGGCAGTGCTGCGCCCGCCAATATCAATAATGTCTGCTCCCTGCTCAACCATTATTTCGGCTTTTATCCTTATCTGCTCATCAGGGACATATGAACCGGAAAAAAAAGATTCAGGGCTTATATTAATAATGCCCATGAGCACAGGTCTGCCCCTGCCGACCCTAATCTTGTTTATTGTGCAGGTTTGCATCGTGAGAGGGCAGCTTCCAGGGTATTTTCCATCAATGAAGCGATCGTCATCGGTCCAACTCCTCCGGGAACCGGTGTAATCGCACCAGCAATTGAACTAACTGCCTCAAAGTCCACATCCCCTCGCAGTTTACCATTTACATGGTTTGTCCCGACATCAATCACAGTTGCACCGGGTTTAACCATGTCAGCAGTTACCATGTCGGCTTTTCCTGCCGCACTGATGATAATATCTGCCTGTTTAGTTATTGAGGCGAGATCCCTGGTTTTACTATGACATATGGTTACTGTTGCATCGGCAAGCACGAGAAGCAGGGCCATCGGTCTTCCGACATCAACACTCCTTCCGATGACGACTGCATGGGCACCTGACGTTTGTATCCCATATTCTTTCAGGATGGTCATGATTCCCTTGGGTGTACATGATCTCGGACCTGGCAGCCCACCGACAAGTTTTCCCATATTTATGGGATGATATCCGTCAACGTCTTTTTCAGGTGATACTGAGTTGATTACCTGATGTGTGTCGATTTGGGATGGCAGTGGAAGCTGGACAAGAATACCATCAATATCTGGATCTTCGTTGAGTTCCTTTAAACGGTCCAGGACATCGCTGGTTGTTACAACACCTGGGAGTTGAACATTTACTGACTTTATTCCGATCTGGTCACATGCCCGATGCTTCATCCGAACATACATGGCTGATGCCGAATCATCTCCCACGAGAACGGTTGCCAGGGTGGGGATGATTCCCCTTTTCCGGATATCTTCTTTCAGGAGTTCAAGCCTGCGATCAGCGAGTCCTTTTCCGTCAAGTATCATACAAGATCCGGATATAGTGGGAATTTGCTGGCCATTTCCTTTACTTCTTGTTCGATCTTTGCCTGGAGTGCTTCATTCTTAATATCCTTGATCACTGCAGCAATCCAGTCTCCGATCTGTCTCATATCCTCTTCCTTCATTCCCCTGCTTGTAACTGCCGGAGTTCCTATCCGTAGACCGCTGGTGACAAACGGACTTTTGGTCTCATTTGGAATGGTATTTTTATTGACAGTTATGCCTGCACAGCCGAGTGCCTTCTCAGCTTCGAGCCCGGTGAGGCCAAAGTTGGTGAGGTCGAGAAGACAGAGGTGATTGTCAGTGCCTCCTGATACCAGTCTCACTCCGTGTCCTTTCAGGGTTTCTCCGAGTATCTGGGAGTTCTTCACTACCTGTTCAGCATATTTCTTGAACTCTTTGGTAGATGCCTCTTTGAAACAGACAGCCTTTGCTGCAATAATGTGCATGAGAGGACCGCCCTGCATTCCTGGGAACACTGCCTTATCAAGAGGCTGTGCCCATTCCTTGTCACAGAGCACAAATCCCCCACGTGGACCGCGAAGAGTTTTATGAGTGGTAGAGGTGGTGAATGTTGTCTTTCCTACCGGGCTTGGGTGAATGCCTGCTGCACAGAGTCCGGCAATGTGTGCGATGTCTGCAACACAGTATGCATCAACATCATTAGCGATCTCGGCAAATGCCTTGAAATCAATCTCCCGTGGGTAGGCACTGGCTCCACAAACGATCATTTTAGGCTTGATCTTTTTTGCCATCTCGGCGATGACACCGTAGTCCATCCTCTCGGTGTTTAAGTCAACACCATACTGATGGGCTTCATAGATAATACCTGAAAAATTCACTGGAGATCCATGTGAGAGATGGCCACCCTGAGAGAGGTTCATTGAAAGAATTTTGTCCCCGGGTTTAATTGCACTAAAGTACACTGCCATATTGGCCTGGGAACCAGAGTGGGGCTGCACGTTAGCGTGTTCTGCTCCAAAGAGGGAACAGACGCGATCCCGTGCGAGATTCTCTGCCATGTCATGAAATTCACAACCACCGTAATATCGTTTTCCGGGATATCCCTCTGCATATTTATTGGTCAGGATCGATCCCATGGCTTCAAGAACAGCCTGACTGACCAGGTTCTCTGAAGCTATGAGTTCAAGTCCGTTAATCTGACGGGATTTTTCTTTTTCGATGATCTCTGCAATTTCTGGATCGATCTTTTCCAGATAGGCCATGTGCATACAAATACTCTCTAAGAGGGTAATATGGTTTCGAGGTGTAGACCTGCATCTCGTTCATTGTCTCATCCCGTTTGTTCTTCTTCTGAATCTGGAGTCCTGAAAGATGTAAGACACGGTAATATGCGTTCAAAATTTCGCTTGTGGTGCATGCTAATATATATGTATTATGCGAATATTGGTACATAATCTGGGATTTGGTCAAAAGAACGATGGAGGTAGGAAGATATGAGTGATGATGGGTATGCGAACTCTTCCCCGGAAGACAGAACTGAACGGTTAGAACGACGGGTGTCAGAATTAGAGGCACTATTAAAAGGTCTGACCGATGAGATGCTCGATATGAAGGCGGTTGTTATGAAGATCAAGAAGGATCAGCGTCCTGCACCGGTCATTCAGGTAGTAACACCACCAGCCCCTTCCCGAAATAAAGCACCCAGGTCTGAAGAAGATAGTGCCGATTCTGTGGCATCCGCCGCTCCATCACAGCCTCCCCGTGAAAAGGTCACCCTGAAGATGCAGCCGGACGGGACTTTAGCACCTGTCCGCGATACTGGTGAAGATATCATTATAGCTTCGGCTCGTGACGCCCGTCTCAAGGGAAAGGATGGAGGAGATCGGAACCGAAGCGATCTCATCATTGCTGAAGATGTAGATCCGACAGAGAAGAAATAATCGTCAACCTGGTGCCCGGGCTTGCATATCACTCATTTAGAGACTGATAATTTTAAGTCGTTCGGCAGAAAGACCAAAATCCCTTTATTCCCCGGCTTTACCGTTATATCCGGACCTAATGGTTCGGGTAAAAGCAATATTATTGATAGTATCCTTTTTGTCCTTGCCCTCTCATCTTCTCGTTCTCTCCGTGCGGAGCGGCTGACTGATCTGATCAACCTGAATTCAGGGAAAAATACTGCAGAAGTTGAACTGACCTTTTCTGACGGGACTGTCATTAAGAGGCGGATAAAACGGACTGACAGTACCTACTATAATTATCTGTACCTGAATGGCCGTCCCTGCAGGCAGGGAGATCTTCTTGAATTTCTTGCCCAGCGGGGAATTGTCCCTCATGGGTATAACGTCGTTATGCAGGGAGATATCAACCGGATCATTGAGATGAGTGATCTGGAACGAAGAAAGATCATTGATGAGATAGCAGGGGTGGCGGAGTTTGACCAGAAAAAAGCCCTTGCGTTTGTGGAACTCGACCGGGTCAGAACTAATATCCAGGAACAAAATGCCCACCTGGAAGAACTAACCTTACGACTGTCCCACCTGGAAAAGCAGCGTGTCCAGGCACTAAAATATCGTTCACTCCATGATCGCCTCAAGTACCTGACAAGTTGCCGCTCAGCTGCCAGGCTTGCAGCAAAACAGAAAGAACTTGAAACACTCCAGGACAGCACCAAGGAGGAAGAGAAAGCACTCACCCAGACTGATGCTGATATCTCCTGGACGACCCATGAACGGGATTTTGTAAAGAATGAGATAGCCGGCGTAGATCATGAGATCAGTGCGAAGACCGGCAGTGAATACATGACTCTCATCTCCCGCATTGCAGAAGCGAAGGCTGCAATTGAGGGATTTAAACGTGATATCGAGCGTCAACAGAGAGAGAAAGATGAGAACGACAAGCGGCTTGGCTCGATCTATGGTGAGACGAAAAGACAGGATGAACGTCTCACTCTGAAGAATAACGAGATTCGCGACCTTACGATAGATCGGACCAACCTTGCCATGACTCTGGCGTCGGCAAAAAGTGAGTTCGGTCGCATTGAAAAAGAGATACAGAAGCAGACTGCTGAACACGAGCAGGATGAACAGGCACTCCAGGTTCTCAGGAAAAATATGATCACAAAGAAGGATCAGCGCAGTGACCTTCTTCGTGAACAGGATATTATGATCGAGCGTTCCCGGATGCGAAGTGCTGAGGAAGATCGCCTTCGGTCCAGGGTTGCTCTTCTTCAGCGTGATCTTGCTTCAGGAAAGGTGACTGAAGAGGAAGCATCAAAGAACCTCGAGGCGCTGGAGACTGAAAAGCATGAGTACGATCGGCGGGTTGGACTCCTTGATACAAATCTCTACTCAAAACGCGATGAGCAGGAGCGGCTGAGAAAGGAGATCCGGGATCTGAAGATCGAGATAAACCGCAAGGAAGCTCAGCAACAGGCACAGGGACGGTACGGAAAAGCAATAGAAGCCGTCCTTGCTATGGACGGGGTGTATGGAACCATAGCCAGTCTTGCCCGGTGTAAACCTGAGTATGCAACTGCTCTGAATACTGCAGCAGGTGCAAGGCTCCATTTTGTGGTAGTTGAAAACGATCAGATCGCATCTGATGCTATCCAGTTTCTTAAAGATAATAATCTGGGCAGGGTGACTTTTCTTCCGCTCAACAAACTCAAGGGAAAACCCCTTCCTGAACCCCCTCATGGATCTGAAATCATCGGTTTTGCAACAGATCTCCTCGATTATGATCCCAGGTTTGACCCTGCTTTCAGCGTTGTTTTTGCCGGAACTGTTGTGGTCGATTCTCTTGATCATGCCAGGAAACGGATTGGCTCATTCAGAATGGTTACCCTGGATGGTTCTCTGCTTGAAAAAAGCGGGAGTATGACTGGTGGCAGCATCCGTAAAGAGGCCGGAGGGTTTGGGAGTTCTTTTGAAGATGAACTCCGCCGTTTGTATGCTGATCTTGCAAAGATGAGTGATGATGAGGCCGCTCTCGACGATGCTCTTACCACAGCATCTGCTGAACGAGATGAAGTTCAGAAGAGGAGGATGGATCTGGAAGGTCTCGTCGCCAGATCCCGTGCCGGAGTTGAAGTCGCAATCAGATCCCGGACATCAATGGAAGAGGAGATCAAAAGTCTTGAGGATCAGATTGCAGCAGCCATCGCAGCAGCACCCGGAGGGCCTGAGGATCTTGCTGTACTTGAGGGGAAGATTCGTGGTATCAGTCAGGAAATTTCTTCAATGCAGGGGGAAATTGATGACATTACTTCCCGTCTTGAAGGAACTGGTGTTCCAGCTCTATTTGATCAGATGGATCAGGCGTCCCGTCAGGTTGAGGAGGTTGAACGGCGTCTGCGCAATAAAGAAAATGATATTGCAGAAGCCCAGCGAGAGCGTGGATATATTGAACGGACCATTGCAGAGCAGAAGCAGCAGATGGATCAGATCAGGGAGCAGAGTCAACGGTATGATGCAGGAATGGTCGAGTGTCATGCTTCTATTACCGGAAAAGAGCTGGAGATAAAAGAGACTGAAACGACTCTCTCTAGGTTTTCACGCGATATTGAGGATCTCCAGGTAAAACGAAATGCCCTTGTCAGCCAGGTGGATGATTTTGAAAGCAAGATCAGGGAACTTACCGGAAAGCGTGAACGCATTGCTGTAAAGATTGAGAGTCTTGAGCAAAAGGGTAAGGAGTTATCTGAAGAGATCGCTTCCCTGACTGAAGAGGCAGCCGGGGTCACGACTGATATGGCTCTTGAGGTTATCGAGGAAGAGATGGGCACCGTCGCTCTTGAACTTGACAGAATCGGCGATGTGAATATGCGGGCGATTGAGGAGTATGAGCAGGTTAATGCCATTGCCACTGAGCGGAGAGAGCGACTTGAAGTACTTGGAAAGGAGCTCGAAGAAATTTCAGCCAGGATTGAACTCTTTTCACAGAAAAAATTAGAGGCCTTTAATCAGGCATTCTCAGAGATAGCCCGAAACTTCAGGGAAATATTTGCCAGGCTTACGGTTGGGAGCGGTGAGCTGAAACTGGAGAATGAAGAAGATCCCTTCGTGGGAGGACTTTCGTTTGCAGTTCAGCCACGTGATAAGAAAGTCCATCATCTTGCTGCACTTTCTGGTGGAGAGAAATCTCTCACAACACTTGCGTTTATCTTCTCGATCCAGAAGCACATTCCTGCTCCATTCTACGCCTTTGATGAGGTTGATATGAATCTTGATGGGGCTAATGTAGAACGGATAGCGGATCTCATTAAAGAATTATCCGAAAATTCTCAGTTTATCAATATATCACTGCGAAAGCCGATGATAGATTCAGCGGATAGAATTATTGGTGTGACAATACGGCCGGATAAATCGACCTTGGTGACCGGAGTTTCAATGCATGATTGAAGATCCTGTTGAAATTCTTGTTCAGATGGCTGAACGGGGAGAGATCGATCCGTGGAATGTAAACATTATCGAGGTTACGGACCGGTTTTTTGCCGAGATGGAAAACCAGCGGACTCTTGATCTTCGTGTTTCTGGTCGCACTCTCTTCTATGCGGCAACTCTCCTTCGGATCAAATCTGATTATCTCTCTGTGGAGGAAGAAGATCCAGTTCCTGAAGATGATGGCGAGATCGATGAGGGAGATGGTGACTATGGGCCATCAAGAGTTTCGGGAAACCCGATTCTTTTACTGGAGCATGAGATTGTCAGGCGGCTTGACCGGAAGAGTATGCGTAAACAGCCGATCACTCTGTATGATCTTATTGCGCTGCTTCGAAATGCTGAGAAGGAGGATCGTCGGCGCCAGCGTGATTCATGGGTTCGTGATGACGGATGGTATGCAGAGGATATCGTCTCCATTGCTCATGAAGAAGGGTACCATGAAAGTACAGATGATGTTCTTTTGGAATGTTTCGGTTGCATTGAACGTCAGGATACGGTCACTCTCCGGGATGTTGCAGCCAGACTTGGGTGGCCTGTTTCGCAGGTGTACATTCCGCTTCTGTTTTTGATGCATGACGGTAAGGTGGGTCTGCGCCAGGAGCAGATGTTTGGCGAGTTGTATATCGAGAAACATGCGGGCGATCCTGCGGCCTGATCTGTCGTGGATTGTGATGTGTCAGGTGCTAACCTGCGCTCATCGTTTG
>NZ_DATMYY010000041.1:0-4287 GCF_035560735.1 Methanospirillum sp. | reverse complement strand
GTTCAAAGTTTTCAAAATCTGCCAGATCCATGAGTTGTGCTATGCTGCCGGCGATGGTGATGACCTGAGCGTTTTTCCGTTCAACGATTGGAGCATAAACTTTTGCTGAAACAGGTTGGACGATAGATCTCTTGACCCCGTCAAAAATCCCCATCACGTCAAGGCGTGCCTTTGCTGCGCCATGTTTTCCAGGCTTTGATATACTGATTGAGAGAATCTTACAAGGCTCATCCTCAACTAGCATGTATTTTCCCTCTTTCAATTTACCGACTTCAGTCTGTTCCTTCATAAAACACCTAATTAAAAGCTGATTATATGTATCGAGCCACCCACACATAAATACACCGTAACGGGACGCTTGGTAGCGATATCCATGGACTTCTTTTCAGCATGTAATTCAATGGCTGTAACAGTCAGAAATGCGATCACTCCTCTCTGCGGGACAGAGGAAGGAGGGCGTGTGATTGGTATTGGGGCTGATGGGACCCCCACCAAATATATTGATAAAGTAGCCGAAGATATCATAATTGCTATTCTTCGTGAATATGGATTATGTAAAACCCTTATTAGTGAGGAGATAGGAAAAATCTCGATTGGTGGAGATAAGGGAACCATTTTCCTTGATCCTGTAGATGGGACTTACAATGCTACTATGAGCATCCCTTTTTATGCTCTTTCTATAGCATATGCAGAAGAAGGTCATATCCTCCAAGCCTTTGTTCACAATCTTGCTACCGGAGAGATATTTACTGCTAAAAAGGGAGAGGGTGCATTTCTAAATGGACATCTGATAAGTGTTTCTCCGACATCTGATCTGCAAACCAGTGCCATGAGTATATATGGAAAACACTTTCAGCAGGATCGGATATTCAACTTGATGCAGAAGATTCGAAGGTTCAGGCAATTTGGGGCGTCTGCACTAGAGATCTCTTATGTGGCTGCAGGAAGAATTGATGGATTTGTAGATCTTCGAAAAACCCTCCGGGTAACTGATGCTGCTGCAGGAGTTTTGATCTGTGAAGAAGCAGGTGGAATTGTCACTGATCTTGATGGGCGCCCAATATCCTTTGCTGATGAAGTTACCATCGGGACCTGTCTCATTGCAACAAACGGGCATCTACACCGAAAAGTTATCGAGTACCTTCGGTGAGGCTCATGGAAATTCTTATTGTTGTCCGGATAGAAGATTCCCGAATACGTGAATATGCAAATCATCTTAGCAACCATCTCACAAAATTAGGGCACACTGTGCGACTAGGTCCTGAGAATCTCCATAAAGAACAAAAAAAGTTATTTGATTCATTATCTCCTCCTGACCTTGTGGTTGTAGTTGGGGGCGATGGCACTATTCTGTTGACGACACAACTCATGCCAGTTCAGGTTCCGCTTATTGGGGTAAACTGGGGAGAAGTTGGATTTCTTGCTGACCTTGAGCCTGAAGTAGCATTCAGGTTTTTTGACCACTTCTCTCTTCCAATCAAGACTGAACCACGGATGAGGATTTCACTCTCTATCGATGGGGAATACATCGGAGATGCCTTGAATGAAGCACTTATTGTCACTGACCGACCAGCCAAGATGCTCAAGTTTCTAATCCACATTAACGGAGTAGTTGCTGAGCGGTTCAGAGCTGATGGGCTTCTCATTAGTACGCCTACCGGGTCAACAGCATATGCGATGAGTGCAGGAGGTCCTATTGTAGATCCCAGAGTGGAAGGTTTTCTTATGGTCCCGCTTGCACCGTTTATGCTTTCTAACCGCCCACATCTTATTGATTCATCCCGGACTGTAAAAGTAACTCTAGAAGCTGAAAAGCCTGCAAAGCTTGTCATTGATGGGCAGATTATTTGCCACATTGGTGAAATGAGTACTATCGATATTATTCGCTCAACAAAACCTGCATTATTCGTGGATGCAGGTCAGAATTTCTTTGAAAAGATCAATAGGAAACTTAAGCATCTATAACCGTTCCAGGTATTGATGAGGAACATTAACTATGATAACTGACGTACAATTACTGGTATCAGGATGCAGATGAGATATCAGGCTATTCTTCTGATCATACTCTGCTTCGCTCTGGTGGGATCAGCCTATGCAGAGTCCGGAGAAGAGTGGTTTGAGATAGGAAGTGCATATTTCGATAACTCCTCCTTTGTTGAGGCTATTGGTGCGTGGCAAAAGGCAGCTGAAGTTGATTCAACTCTTTCGGCGAATGCCTGGTATAATATTGGTCTTGCCTATGCTGGTATGGAACAGTATGAACAGGCCATCCAGGCGTGGGACAAGACTATAGCCCTTGCTCCTGAATCACCAATAGCATATGATAATAAAGGGACGGCTTTAGCCCTGCTGGGTAAAAATGATGAAGCTCTTGCAGCATATGATATTGCTATTAAGTTAGATCCCAGTCAGACGAAATTCAAGTCCGATCGTGATATGCTCGTTAATAGCCTTAATAAAGCCAAGTCTCCGCTATCTCCTGTAGCGGTGATTCTTGCAATGCTGGTTGCCGGTTTCCTCCTTGTATACCGCCGTCGTTTGTAAAATTCTAATTTCTTTTTTTCTCAGCAAAACGTAGGATTATGATGACAATTGTCCAGAAGATTTTTGTGTTTTTCCAGAGATAGGGTTGTTATGGGAAAGGAAATTCAACATAGTTCCTGTTTATCTTTGTTCATTTTACTCATCGGATTGTGTCTTTGTATAAATGCTGTCTGCACGATATCTTGTGCAAACATTATAGGAACCAGAATTGTAATCCCGACAACACTTTCTGTAGGAACATCAGATGACCTGCAGGACTTCATCAGAAATGATGGATCAGAATCAGTGGGCCCATTTGATGTCCAATATTTCCTTTCTTCTGATCAAAATCTCAACGGGCGGGTTTTAATTAGTGAATGGCATGTTGAAGGACTGAAGGCTGGGGCACAGAAATATGGTAATTCTACTATCACAATACCCTCTGGTACACCAGAAGGGACATACTACCTGGTAAGGTGGATTGATCCAACGGGAATATTATCAGATAAAAATCCTACTAATAACATTCAGTGGTCAAAGACACCAATCCACGTGATAAAAAATGAGAGTTCTGGTATTGAAGGAATAGGAACTGTTGTACCTTCCCTGGTAAGTGTCGGTAGCGATGTTCCTGTAACAATAATTGTTAATCTCACTGAAAAAAATACGGAGAGAACCGGTTCTGTGAATCTTTTCCTTTCAATACAGAGCAGACCTGAGTCATCGCTAATCCCAGCGGGGACGATCAATCTTCCCAAAATTCCTTCTTTAGGAGAACAGGAAATCACGGGCAATATGGAAATACCTAGCGATATAAAAACCGGCACCTATTACCTGTTCACTTCTTTTGTTCCTGCAGACCAGATGAAAGGTAAAGGGTCTCCAACCACATTCTGGTTAAATGAAGATCCGATTGTGATTACTTCTTCACCGGGAATCAGTGATAAAACTGGTATTGTTCAGAATCAGCAGGATTCACATCCTGATGTTCTCACTCTGGACACTGAACAGCCAGATGAGGCATTTATCGGTGATTCTTTTACTGTAACGGACTCAGTAAAAAATATCGGTGGTGCTGAAGCCAATATTGTACGGGTCGAATATTTACTTTCATCGAACACAGATGGAACCAACGGAAAGCATCTTGGATGGCGAACGGTAATGAGTCTTCACCCTGACCAAACCAGCACAGAACAGAAACTTCTTGGTGTCCCATCAGACATTAGAGCAGGGTTGAATTACCTGGTAAAAAAGATCACGGTCACCTCGGCAGTTCAGGAGAAGAATACCCAGAATAATATCTGGGTTAGCAATCGGCCTATCAACATTAGATATAATCCTGCATCTCCAATTCCTGATTTGACACATATAAGGACTGTATGGCCAAAAGCACAAATAGGCGAAACAGTTCCAATAACTGATACCATCACCAACATTGGAAAAGGGTGTGCTAAAGATGTTTCAGTTGCATATTATGTATCTCCATATCAAAAGTTTGATGTAGCGACTGCAATGTACCTGGGTGTATGGAGATTGGATTCAATCTGCCCACTAGAACAGAAAACAAACACAACATATGTGACCATTCCATCAGATTTGCCTAATGGTGAGTACTATCTTTATTCAATCATAGATCCTTGTTCATTTATTTCAGATTGTGATGAAGGCATGCCAGAACTAGATAAATCCAATAATATTAATGTTGGAATCTTGACGCTCGGTCCATGTGTTTTTTGTAACTGATGGTTTTCCCTTTTTTTTATC
>NZ_DATMYY010000040.1:0-2754 GCF_035560735.1 Methanospirillum sp. | reverse complement strand
ACCCTGAACAGAGCGATTCCCAGCTTGATGACCTGATACAAAAAATAATACAGGTATTTGATACCTCATCAAAACTCAGCAATGCTGCAGACATGCTCTATGATCTGTTAGAATCCAGTTCATTGATGAAAAATATATGTTCAGATTCGAGGTTTCCCATTTGTTCACTATTTCATCATCTTAAGAACACATCTGGAATAGCAGTATGCCTGATGTTGCAAAAACTGGATGCTGACGGGAAGTATAAAGAAAAAAGCCTTCAAGAATATGGAATATCCGTAGAATATGGACAGAAGGACCTGATATCCCTTGTTCGTATCGCAGCATTACTTCATGATATAGGAAAGCCTCGCTCCTATACATCTGCTTCGAAGTATCAGTTATACCATTATCATACAACCCAATCAAGAGAGATCATTGAACGTATCCTGTCTGCTACAGGATCGCCTCTCGTTGAACAATATGAACTGAAAAAAATACTTCCGTTGCTCGCCTCCAGACACCATCAAAGAGATGTCGAAACATCACTAGAGAATTTAGTGAGCACTGCAGATACTGTTGCTTCTGCAGCCGATAGGATAAACGAGATAGGATATGAGTACGATGGCAAAGTGCTTAAGCTCACCAGTAATGATAGGATCTTCCCACATGAGGTCAACTTTGATGCAGGGGATTTGAAATGCCTTAGCTTACCACATACTGTGATCCTTGGAAATGGCCAGTCTGAAAGCCGGAACGCTGAATTGAAAGACAGGAACTTACAAAGTGCCAAATTGTTCATCGATAAAGTATCATCGGGAGGACCTGTATACTGGCTTGGGAAGCATGGGAAACTTCCAGGGAGTATCGGGGTATTATCGCTTGATGTAATGGGGATACAGGGTTTCATTAATGAGGCTGATAAGCTCAAAATGCTAAGAGGTGGCAGTTCCATTGTTGAAGATGTGTTACGGTGTGCAGAAGAGATTATATCTAAAAATGTATGCAGAGAAGCGATTCTGTTCTCCGGAGGAGGAAACCTTCTTTCTTTTATACCGGATACTAAAGAATATAGAGAACAATTAGTCAGACAGATAGAAAACGAGACAAAAGAGCTTTCCAAAGGTGGCCTGTCTGCTGCAATTGTTGATTTTGAAGAGCCCCTATCTGACATAGCAGGTAAATTCTATAAAGTGCTCCAAGATTCGCAGAATAAACTTGATCAAAAGAAAAATGAAAATCGTGAGAAACAGATCATTTCTTCAACGAGAAAGATTTGTGAATACTGTTTCAAGAGACCTAAATTTGATAGTTCTGGAATGTGCATGGTCTGTAAGATTAAACAGGAGGTGGGTGTGAATGAAAAGTATTCCATATCAAGAAAGTATGTTCCGCACATATTTGGACTAAAAGAACCTACTGAACTGAATCACATTGGTGATTCAATTGCTGTTTTACTTATAGATGGGAACATGATGGGAAGATTGTTCCAGCAAACCACAACTCCTGCAGAATACACTTATAAAAGTCAGGTATTTGGATCAAAGTTTGAAAAAATATTGAAGCAAACAGTTTCGGACTTCTGCTCTGATCATGAGAAGCAGAAGATGATAAAATATACTGCTGATGACGGAAACACATACTTAGGGATCGTTCCCATTTATGCAGGCGGCGATGATGCACTGATAATAATGAATACGAAAGGTGCACTGGATTTTACAAGGTCGCTGATCAGTAACATTGCGGAAGAGTTTGCTTGCGAGATTAAGTTCCATAATGGGAATGTGTTCAAAAACTATGTGGTTACAGCATCATGCGGTATAGCGATAGCAGACAGCAAATTCCCTATTTACTTCCTCCTAAATGCTGCAAGGGAAATGGAATCAACTGCCAAGAAAGCATTTAGAGGAGACACAAAAACTAATGATCTCAATATAATTGAATTGCCAAAGGGTTCCATAGCTTTAACAGCTGTAAGTTCCGCTATGCCTGGAAATCAATGTAGTTCTTTTGTAATAATTGATGACATGGAAGCACCAGGAAATAAAAACCTGGCAGATCTTAGTGATCTGATAAATTATGCCCTCAGTGGCAATAGGTCGCTGGTATCGGATATTATAACTTGCAGCAATTCAGCAGAAGAACGTCTGAATTTGATAAAGTTCATGTATTCTTCTCTTGCACGTAAGACAAATGGGATAGGGATCGATCAATGTGAGTGGATGGCGAAGGTATTGCTGAACGATGAACTGCTTAACGCGGCAAGAATGATCATTCCTCACATGTGGTCCACCAAAAATGGGGAGGCAGCATGAAGATTTTAAGAATCGGCCTGATTAACACTACGGATTTTCACACAATGGGAGAAGCTCAGGGTTCTACTATAGATTTCCTTAAAAACTCGAAAGGAATTCCCTATATTCCAGCTACCCACGTAAAAGGGATCATGCGCACAGAAGCAGAAAGAATTATGCGCAGTGCAATGGACTATAAAAATGGATTTTTACAATCAGAGATTGACAATAATACCTCAGATGCTGAAAGAGAGCGTATTAAGCGTATAAGAACTGAAAATGAATTGAAACTGAGGGAAATCTCTTCTATTGTCTGCAACATATTCGGTAAAATCCATGGAGAGGACGCAGAAACATACCATGAAGGTAAAATCAAGATCACTGATTTCATTGCTGACAAAGGAGTCATGTCAGTATCCAGAATGCATGTTTCTATAAACCGAAGTTATCTTTCAAAAAAGGATGGTGCTCTTTTTAGAAC
>NZ_DATMYY010000039.1:0-8302 GCF_035560735.1 Methanospirillum sp. | reverse complement strand
GATAAAAAGGTTCAGGGTTTGGATACTCCGCCTTGCCTGATTGAATCAATCACACCTGCAGATGTATCCAGAATTTTTAATATTTCTTCTTGAGAAACGTTACCTTCGGGTGATATTATAGCATTTACAGCATTTTCAGTTACATTTCGGACCTCATCAGCATACTGACCCTTTTCAGCACTCACTCCGACCCGCATGCTTTCAGGTAATGCACGGTTGAATGGATTCATATTTAGATATGGATACGAGTCAAGTACAGTGAGGAGGGCAGGCTGATGACCAGACTCTGCCAAAGAAAATTGCACTGCTGGAGAGTAGAACCAGGTCAGAAATTCTTTTGCACGGTCTTGAGACCCATCTTTGAGTAGTCCAATCCCATCAATCCGCACCGTGATTGCCCTGAAAGATCCATCAGCAGTGATCTCACCAGGCAGGGGGATGTACCCAAATGAGAGATTATGCTCTTCAGCAGCGGATTGAATATCAGGGAACTGTGAAAACCATGTGACACCCATAGCAATGGTTCCTGAATCTAGAGCAATAGCAACATCTTTGTCCCCCCATTTCTCTGCCCCAGAAGGTTCATACCTGGAAAGGTTACGCATAGCAGTCATTGCTGTCACAGTCCTGCTGCTGTTCCATGTTCCTGCAGCCTTGTCAGATGCCCCGGATATAGCAGATCCATACGAGGTAACAATACTAAGCCAGGGAGAAGAAATGGGATCGGATCCCCCAAGACCTGCGAAACCAATCCCTGCAAGATTAGAAGAATTGCGGGAGAAAAATTCTGCGATGTCTTTAAGTTCACTATAACTTCCCGGTACTCCGAGAGGGTATCCATATGTTATACAAAAAGCTGCAGACTCCTTTGGATCATCCAGAAGGTCAGATCTGTACACAATACCTAACGCATCCTGGCTGAAAGGAAGGGCATAAATTGTACCCGTATGCTCAGGATATTCTCCTACCATATTGAGAGACGGTCGTTCAATAACACTCCAATTGACTGTGGAGTTGGTGCTTAAAAAGGTATTAAGAGGTTCCAACCGGCCTTTGGAGGCATAAACAGGAATGCGACTTATACCTGCAATAAGGAGGTCACCTTTTTGATGAGATGCCACATCGTCGCCAGTACTCTGGACCTGTTTTATAGAAACTGAAACCCCTGTCTTGTTCTCATATTCACGCCCAAGATTCTGAACCATATCCAAAGCATGAGGGTCATCAACAAGAATTGTGATTCCAGCACTATCAGGATTTCCAGAAAGCGACGGAGATGAGATGCAGCCGCATATCAGCAGGAAAAACACAAGGATAACAAAAGGTGAGAGAATAAAAAGTGGGCGAAATTTCAAGATGTGTTTCCATGTTGAAGAGCATATAAATGTAGCAGAATCTGTTTTTGATTGATTCATAGTAATTTTAACCTCCGATAATATGTTCAGCAAGGATCTTCAGACCTATAAAAATCAGAACAATCCCACCAATTATCTCGGCTTTTGAGCCAATATGATCACCAAAACGCTCACCGAGCAAAAACCCGCCCCCAGACATTACAACAGCGCAAACCCCGATAATGAGAGCAGGGATCAGGATCTGAACCTTCAATACTGCCAGGGACAGTCCTACAGCGAGTGCGTCAATACTTGTGGCAACAGCCAGGAGAAGGAGAACTGATATTGAGTAAAAATCGATCCCTTTCTCATCAGAATCCGATAAACCTTCCTCAATCATTTTTCCCCCAATGATTCCTAGAAGAATTGCCGCGACCCAATGGTCAAAAGGCTCAATCCAGGCGATGATGAATGAACCTCCTGCCCATCCCAGCAATGTCATGCCTGTCTGAAACAGGCCAAATAAAAATGCAATCCTGGATATGACCGATAACCGGTTCTCACGAACTGCAATTCCGCCAGCAATTGAGACCGCAAAACAGTCCATCCCTAGGCCGACAGCTATTGCAATAAGACTGAAAAAATCCACACTGTCACTCCAGAATCATACGGGATGCATTGGTAAGCCGGCTATCAATTTTGGATGCTGTAACAAATGCAAGATCAGCACGGTCATTAAGGTTCATAGCCGCAAGGATTACTCCTGCATTGAACCATATCTTCGGTATGGTTGGGAATTTAGTCAGAGCTTTTTCAATAGCCCCAAGTGCTGCCTCATAATCACCAAGTTTGTAAAAGAGTACAGTCAGATAATGCCATCTGATAGAACAGTCATCGAAATCTTCAGGGACCAGAGCCAGATCGCGAATCGCTTCTGTACTCATTCCTAGTTTATAGTGAGCAAAACCGCGTCGAAAGATGTATTCCGGATTTTCTGGCTGTTGCCGGACCAGTACTTCAAAATCGATTAAGGCTAACTGATAATCACCTACTTCAAGATGACACATCCCCCGATAGTAAAGAATGTCAAAATCATCAATGCCCCCATCAATAGCTTGGGAAAAATATGGGCAGGCCGCTTTCAGATCTCCATCGCGGTACTTTTTTAGACCCATAATATAGGCCTGTTTTGCCGGATCTGATCCTTCAGTGTTCATTCCTGACTGCATGCACTTGGGGTACTGTACGGCTGCATCCTATTTGGTTATGGTCCTGATGAGACAACAACCATAGCAGGCCTCATTATATCACGAGATATATACCATCACAAATCATAGCAGGGTTCTAATAACCTGTGATAGCCTCTCCATTCCTAAAGAGATCTGTTCAAGACCTACTGCCGAGAAATTCAACCTGATGGTATCCCTTCCACCTCCATCAATGTAAAAAGGAAACCCGGGCATAACTGCAACCCCATTACTGACCCCCTTCCTAAAGAGTTCCATTGAGTCAATACCAAAGGGAAGGGTAACCATCATGAACATACCACCTTCAGGACTGGTGTGATGAGTTCCGGGTGGAAACTGGTCATCAATGATCTCTTCCATGAGATGACAACGGTCCCCATAAATTTTGGCTGTCTCCCTGATGCGCTGATCGACATCATTAGTCTCCAGATATCTTGTCAGTACCATCTGCGAAAGCAGGTTGGAATGCAGATCTGAAGCCTGTTTAGCCCGGTTAAATTCTTCAATTACAGGATGAGGAGCCCATATCCATCCACACCGAAGCCCTGGAGATATTGTTTTTGAGAACGAACCAGTCATAACAGTCTGATGAGGGAGCCATTTCTTGACCGGGGCCCGGGGTCGTCCATTAAAGAAGAGTTCGCCAAAGGCATCATCTTCATACAGGAGAGTGCCTGAACCAACCAAAATATCAGCGACATCTTTACGAACATCAGAAGACCAGGTTATTCCGGACGGGTTTTGAGAGTTCGGAATCCCATACCAGAGTGCGGGATTATCAATTGCTACCCGTTTTTGCAAAACCTCAAGGTCAGGACCTGCAGAATCATCAAGAGTCTGAACTGAATCAATTACTGGTTCATAATAAGAGAAGGCTTCAATCGCCCCCAAATATCCGGGTCGTTCCATGAGAACATGATCACCAGGATTAATGAGTATTTTTGCGAGAAGATCTAGACATTGCTGCGAACCGTTTACGATCTGAATATCATTAGGATCTGCATTCAGGCCAAGACGTGAGCGGTACCTTTGTGCAATATAGGTACGTAGGGGAAGATATCCGTCTGTCGTTGTATACTGAAGAACAGTCTTTCCTTCCTGCGCGAATACGTCTTCTGTTGCCTTTTTAATCCCTTCAACATCAAATCGTTCGGCATCAGGCAGGCCACCGGCAAGAGAAATCACACCAGGCTCGGAAGAAACACGAAACAGTTCACCAAGAAAAGAGACAGGTACATGGGAGAGACGCTTGGAGAAGCGATATGATCCAGAGTCACCCATAAAAAGTACTATTAGTTCGGAAAAAATGAATCTCTTGTGATGAAACTCATGATAAAGGACTGCAAATAAACCCCGTTTGAATTACATAGATCAATTGGTTGAGCAAAAGCCTGAATAATAGTTCAGACAATACCATCATACGATATGAGACAAAATGCCCTCGTGCTAACCTTGATCGCAGGTCTCTTTCTTGCGGTGATCGTCCTGGCACAAACTGCACCATCTGAAGCAGTCAATAACACCACTGCAATACCGGGAGATAATAAAACAACACCCCCAACCCCGCCAAATGTTACCGCGTCGTCGTATGTACAGGGAGAACTATTGGTTCAGTTCAACACTTCAGCCTTTCCAAACAACCAGTCCATACAGGCTTACTCAATGCAGGCAAATGCAGCAATTGGTGCGGTTGTGAAGAACGATTATTCCCAGCAGGGCATACCGGGTCTTGAACTAGTAGTTCTACCACCAGGAATGACAATCGAGCAGGGAATCTCATATTACCAGAGTCTCCCAACTGTAAAATATGCTGAGAAGAATGCTATCTATTCGATTGCAAGTGCATCGGGCCAGAACAGCACCACCACCACTCCACCACCAGCAGGTAATACTTCAGCATCTGGAGGTCTTTTTGTTAGATATAATCAGACAGCCTTCCACACAACACAGGATATGTTTGTGTACGCAAATACGACAAATGCTGCAATTCATGCATCAGTCATGACTGATTACACAGCATATGGTATGCCTGGCCTTCAACTTGTGTCACTTCAGCCAAATATGACTACACAGCAGGGACTCACATACTACAGGAACGTCACCAATGTCCTTTATGCTGAACCAAATGTTCAGTATACAACACAGAATACAACCCAGACCCAGAACAACACTAAAAAGGCATAATTAATTTTTTGGAATATCACATCTTTTTTTCAAGTAATGCATCAGGGAAGGTTCTGATAGACTTCACTCCTCCGGTCACTATGTACAGGAAAACTTTCACGAATATCAACAACGAGATCTGGACTAATATCAGAGAAGAGAAGTTCTTCTACTTCCGATCCTCTGCAGATCACGGCCCCATCTGGACCAGCAATAAGTGAGCCGCCAGAATAGAGATCTACTGGTGTCTCTCCTACTGTATTAATCCCAGCCACATACATCTGAAACTCTGCAGCCCTGGCTGTGGCAAAAAGTTCAAAATATCGCATCCGGGAAGCCGGCCATGCACTTGGCACCATTACCAGATCTGCTCCGGTATCACGGTAAATTCTGAAGAGATCAGCAAACCTGAGGTCATAGCAGATTGCTATTCCGCACCTACAGCCCTCATAAGAGAACATCGCAATTTCTTCTCCAGGACAATATGCCTGATCCTCATGACCAGGTGAAAAAAGATGCATTTTAGAATAACGGGCAAGAAGATGGCCATCAGGAGCAATAGCGACAGCTGTGTTACGCGGACGAGGCTGATGCTTTTCACGGTATGAACCAAGAATTCCGATACTAAAATCGCAGGCATATTCACTTAAGACAGATACAATTTCATCACTTTCCGTCTGGACAAAATTCTTTCCATCCAGTGGATCCCAACCGGTTATTACCTGCTCGGGAAATGATATAAAAGACGCATCATATTCTACCGCTTCAGCAATTCTGTTTTTTATTGAGGTGAGGGTACATTCAGGATTCTGCCAGCAGGGTGATATCTGGGCGGTGCAGAGTATCATATCGAATAGTGATCATCTCTTTCTATTTAAGAAAACGGCAGGAAAATTCAACGACTTGAGACGACAATGAAGATACAATCAGGCATTCTTCACTACACAAGAACGGCAGGGTAAATAGATCAGATCAGGAGAATTAGGATAGAAATGGCAGATGATAAAAATCAGAAGATAGAACTGGCTATTTCAGGAATGCACTGTGCCAGCTGTGCTATTAACCTAGAGAAAGGGCTGTCTTCTGCAAATGGAGTTTCCAATGCACAGGTCAACTTTGGAACGGGAAAAGCAGTTGTAGAGTTTAACCCAGCAGTAACAGACCATGTAACTCTTACCAGAGAAGTTGAAAAAAGCGGTTTTCAAGTTATCAATGAACAGGTCACAATCCGGATAGGCGGGATGACCTGCGTTATCTGTGCACAGACAATCGAGACAACTCTGAAAAACCTGGACGGGGTTGTTACTGCCACCGTAAACCTTGGGACAGAACGGGCATATGTAACCTATAATCCTTATGTTGCCACGCTATTTCAGATGAGGGACGCCATCACAAAGGCCGGATACCAGTACCTTGGTACAGATAAAGAAGGGACCCTCATAACAGGTGATGATGGAATTAAGGCAGACCTCCATGACAAACTTACACGGGTAATCGCAGGGTTTGCAATATCAGCCATCCTCATGGGCTTAATGGCGGCACCCAAAGACCTGATGCATCCACTAATCTACCTTCAGTTTTTAATCGCAACTCCAGCATTTTTCTGGCTTGGCATGCCGATATTCAGGGCTGCTTTCACATCACTGAAGAACCGGACCCTGAATATGGATGTCATGTATGCAATGGGTACAACGGTTGCTTATCTTGCAAGTGTGCTTGGAACTTTCGGCATAGTGCTTGATATGAGTTATATCCTGTACGAAACTGCAATCATGCTCACATCATTCCTCATGCTCGGGAGGTACCTGGAGGCGAGAGCAAAAGGAAGGACCTCATCGGCAATTCAGTCCCTGATACGGCTACAAGCTGATACTGCTGCAATTATCAGGGGTGAGGAAGAAATCAGAGTTCCGATTGAGGATGTAATCGTTGGTGACAAGGTGGTCATCAGGCCAGGCGACAGAATCCCGGTGGACGGCACTGTTATCCTTGGATCAAGTTTTGTTGATGAATCCATGGTGACCGGTGAACCTCTCCCAGTTGAAAAATTACAAGGGGATGAGGTCGTTGCCGGGACTCTTGCCACATCCGGAAGTCTGACATTTCAAGCACAGCGTATCGGTGCAGATACGATGCTCTCGCGGATCATCAGATTAGTAGAAGATGCCCAGGGATCGAAACCTTCCGTTCAACGGATAGCAGATACTGCTGTCACATGGTTCATCCCGGTTGTCTTAGTAATCGCAATCGGAGCATTTTTCTTCTGGTTCTTTGTCGCTGGTGCAGGTCTTCAGTTTGCCCTTCAGACCTTGATCGCAATTCTGGTGGTAGCCTGCCCTTGTGCACTTGGTCTTGCAACACCAACTGCCATCACCGTCGGAGTTGGAAGAGGAGCTGAACTTGGAATACTCATCAGAAACGGTGAGAGTCTTGAGGTTTCAGATCGCCTGACTACGGTTCTTTTTGACAAAACCGGTACCCTTACACAAGGAAAACCTGTAGTAACTGACGTTGATGTATTCACCGGTTCTCGCCCACTTCTCCTCTCCTATGTTGCGGCTCTTGAACATCTTTCAACTCATCCTCTTGGTGAAGCAATTATCTCGAAAGCAGTTGAGGAAGGAATAGAACCGGTAGATGTCAGCAGGTTTACTTATCTTCCCGGGAAGGGCCTGATGGGAGAGATCGCCGGAGGAATGATCAGGGCAGGAAATCAGCATTTTATCACGGAAGCTGGGGTGCCGGTCGAATCGGATGCGAATCAACAGATAATAAAAAGACAGGAAGAAGGAAAGACCACTGTTCTTGTATCCAGAGACGATCAACTTCTTGGACTCATCTCAGTCGCTGACTCAGTGAAACCATCAGCTGCGTCTGCTGTTGCTGAATTGAGACAGATGCAGATCTCTTCAGGAATGGTGACCGGTGATAACCAACGGACAGCCCAGGCAGTGGGACAGATGGTTGGGATAGACCGCATTATTGCCAATGTGCTTCCTGACGAGAAAGAACATGAAGTTTCCCGGCTTCAGCAGCAGAAAGAAGTGGTGGCTTTTGTTGGGGATGGGATTAATGATGCACCTGCACTTGCCAGAGCAGATACAGGTATTGCAATAGGATCCGGAACTGATGTTGCAATAGAAAGTGCAGATATCATCCTTGTAAGAGATGAGATAACCGATGCCGTTGCTGCTATTCAACTGGCAAGAAAAGTTATGGGACGAATCAGACTCAATCTCTTCTGGGCGTTTGCATACAATATTATTCTCATACCTCTAGCGGCGGGCCTATTCTACCCAGTAATTATCTTCAGACCAGAATATGGCGCCCTTGCCATGGCACTCTCATCAGTGACAGTAGTATCATTATCATTGCTTCTACGGAAGTACACCCCTCCAATCCGCATGAAAAATCCACGGACACTATCTGAAGATACCGCCATTGATCCGGTATGTGGTATGGATGTTAAGATCTCAAATGCTCAGTTCACGACCACATACCAGAACAAAAAATTTTACTTCTGTAGCAAGGGATGCCATGATGCATTTGAAATGAATC
>NZ_DATMYY010000038.1:0-2236 GCF_035560735.1 Methanospirillum sp. | reverse complement strand
CAGGAATATCTCTCCCTATCGTTGCTGCAATAAGGAGACTCCCTATTCCTGGCCATGCAAAGATGGTTTCAATAATCATGGTCATTGAGAACATGTATCCAAAATGAACTCCAAGAACAGTCAGTACTGGTAAAAATGCATTTCGAGAAAGATGTGTTTTGACAATAGAACTCCAGGACATTCCTTTTGCTATGGCATACCTGATAAACGGTTCTTGCAATGTTTCGAGAACACTGCATCGCATAAGTCGAATGATGACGCAACTTGGGCTAATGGAGAGTGCAATTGCAGGTAATATTAAAAACTGAATTGAACCGTATCCTGATGTTGGTGTTAATTTTAGGGTTAGTGAAAAGATGATAATCAAAAGAAGAGCTACCCAGAATCCTGGAAAAGAAACACCAAACACAGTTAAAACACGAATGATCTGATCAGATAATGATCCTTCATGAAGAGCAGTATATAATCCTATGAAAACCCCGGCAATTGTAACTATGAGTATACTAGTGCAGGCAAGGAGAAGTGTTGCAGGAAGACGGGATAAAAGGAGATCCGTAACAGGCATATTATATGAATAAGACCTTCCAAGATCGCCTTTTAATATCAAATTTTCAAGCCACATTTCATACTGTACGATGATAGGTTTATCGAGATTATATCTAGATGAAATCTCCTGTATCTGTCCGGTAGTTGCTTTTTCATCAATTCCAACAGCCATCTGTTTTAGAATAGTTTCGGCAGTTCCTCCGGGTAGAACGTTCATAAGACTGAATGTAATAAAAGAGACTGCCAGCAATGTGAAGATAATAGAAAAAAAGCGACGGATGAGGTAAAGATGCATATATGATCCTACCTAATTTCAGGATACCGTAGGTATCCGGTTACTCAATGTGAGTCTCCGGGTTGATACGGTAATCGTGTGAGGTTGGATCATATACAAATCCCTTCACATTTGCTCCTGTTACCATCGTGAACTTGGGGTAAATGATTGGAATTACCGGAAGTTCATCGTTTAAGATGGTCTGAACACCATCGTATGCACGAGCCCGGTCAGGATTCTTTGCACCTTCAATGATCATCTGATCTACGGTTGGGTTCTTATATCTGGCATAATTGCTTCCACCTGTTGAAAGATACCAATTTTCCATAATATAAGCTGGGTCTGGAACCATACCGGTAGAGAACGACATGAAGTGAAGATCAAAGTTTCCATCTCCCATTCTCTTTTCGGTTGCACTGTAGTCTGCAAGTTCCACATTGACTTTAATGCCAACTTCTTTGAGTTCTGCAGCAATAGCTTCAGAGAGTGATGGCAGGATGGCATCATTTGCACTAGATATTAGAGTAAGTTCAAGTTTCTGATCTCCTTTTGCTCTAATACCATCTGCACCTACTTTCCAGCCTGCCTCATCGAGTAAAGACTTGGCCTTTTCAGGATCATAAGCATATGGTTTAAGTGAACTAAGTGCCCATGGACTGGAAGTTAAATACGGACCAACTGCTGGAGTTCCTGCATTAAAGAGAACATTTTCTACGAGACCTTTTCTGTCAATAGCATACGAGATCGCCTGACGAACTGCTTTGTCAGCCACCTGTGGATGATCCATGTTACAGTCCATCCGCAGAAGTCGGGGTGTATCATATAACTCAACATTAAGTCCTTTAGACTTGAGTTGTGTTATTTCACTAGCTGGAGTATTGAATGTTATATCATATTCTCCATTCTCTATTGCAGCACTCCTGGTGTTTGGATCCGGAATTACTTTAATGATCTCCCCGTCTGCCTGAACCTGACCCTTCCAGTACTTATCATTTTTAGTCATTGTCAGAGTCTTTGTTTGTGGATCCAGACTCTTGAACACCATCGGGCCAGTTCCAATCGGTTTAGTAACAGTTCCAGAGGAATCAACTGAGTTCTCACTCATGATTGCCATATTTGGATAGTGGAGAAATGCCGGAAGAAGTGGGTTTGCTTCTGTTGTGTGAATTTTCACAGTTTTATCATCTACAACTTCGCTAGATGCATATTTGAGCATCGATTTAACCTTTGGATTAACTGAAGTTGCATGATCTAATGAAAATTTTACGGCTTTAGCAGTCAACGGTGTATTATCATGGAATAATATGCCATCATTTAATACAATTTCCCAGGTTTTATCATCAGTTTGTGACCACGACTTTGCCAACAAGGGTTTTAACGAAAAATCAGTACCAGTTCCAACGAGAGGTTCAAATA
>NZ_DATMYY010000037.1:0-2834 GCF_035560735.1 Methanospirillum sp. | reverse complement strand
ACGTTAAATAGTACCGTAGCCACGAAGCATATAACATTTCAGACCAACAAATATGAATGTCTTCATCGTACATCATTATTGCCCTCGTTATTATTTTTCTCATCATATCTCCTGTTAATGCTGAATTGAAAGTTCATTTTCTTGACGTAAATGAAGGAGATGCTGTCTTATTACAAGCAGATGGAAAAAGCATGCTTATTGATGCCGGAACAGCAAATTCTGGAAATCTCACAAAATACTATCTTCATTCACTCGGAATATCTGATCTGGATCAGGTTCTTTTGACCAGTCCTGATGAAGGGAAATCTGGAGCATTAACAAATATTCTTAATGCCACTCCGGCACGAGAATATTTTGATGGAGGATGGAATGTTTCTGATGATTCTTACCGGGATGTCATAACAAAGATGAACGAAGATAATATTCCACAGACACTGGTCAAGGGGGGAAATACTGTACCGTTTGCTGAAGGGGTAAACATTTCTATCATCAGTTCTGAGAGTTTGAGCGGTGATGCCAGGGCAGATACCCTAATTCCCTTGATTACATATGGCAACATCCGTTTCCTTCTCATGGGTAAACAGCAGACCATTCCAGGTAATGTTAGTGCACAGATTATGAGGGTAGCTGATCATGGATCAAGACAGGGAACTGATCCAGAATTTGTTATGAAAGTACATCCTGACATTGCCATAGTCAGCACCGGAGATGGAAACCCTGAAGGAAATCCAAATCAGAATACATTAAATATTCTCCAGACTGCCGGAGCAAAGGTGATGCGAACAGATATTGATGGGACAATAACTATCAGCACTGACGGGAAAATCTATTCAGTTGGAAATCTCAGGATGGAGCCTGAGATCACTCTATCGCTTGTAAGTGTCGTTGAAACAAGGACCCCAACATAACAAACTTTTCAGAATTCTTTTTTATCTTTTCCTCATAATGACAATAATTATCCCACTCTCGAAAAGAAATTACATCTCAACTCTTGTCACAACTCCATGGACTTTGTGGGGAGGAAGACGATAGTATTGTACAAATGATGGACAAAGACGTTTGATAATGTAAAAGATCTGCCAGATAATATTCCTGGTTACTATCTCTTCCATTCCATAGAAGATTGTTTTTTCCTCTATTCCGGCTTTTCGAATGATGTACATCAGGTCAATGACCTGCATGTATCCATACCTGATTGAGAGGGTCGCAAGTCCTGGCGCAATCTCTTTATTTACACTATATTCAAGCCCGTACGGTTTTTCAGTGATATCTATTGATACGAGAACATTGTTGTGATAAATTATCTCGTTGTTGAACATTGTTCGCGATATATAGGTGGGAACATTCTCTATTGATCTTGCAAAAAAGATTGCCGTTCCCTTAAGATGTCTTCCACTAAAGTATGCACGGGTATACCTGCGTAAAAACTGGTCCTGAGTCATCGGATGCATTGCCAGGTATAATTTCCGTTGTCCATGGGTATAGATCAAAATAAGTGAGAACGGAATTGAGGCAATAATCAATGAGAGGTATCCACCATGAGTAACCTTGCTAAATGTTGACAGGAAATACGTTACGTCAAGAGTTGTGACCAGAACAGCAACCATTGCATGAAGATACTGCCTCCTTGCTAGGAATATGGAGATCATAAAGGTCCCGGTAATGGACATCGTCCCGGTTACTGCCAGACCATAGGCATTTGCAAGCCGGTCAGAGTACTGAAACATCAAAAGCACTAAAATCACAGCGATGCATAAAAGCCAGTTTACTGTATTAATGTAAATTTGAGTTCTGAGTTCATCTGATGTGTAATCAATATGAAGCATCGGGAGAAGATGGGTTGTGATGGCCTGATAGATTATAGAAAAGATTCCACTGATAACAGCCTGTGAAGCAATAACTGTTGCCGCAATCATAAGGATCAGAAATGGAATATACAGGATTTCGACTTCTGTAAAAACCATTTGAAAGAGAGGATTTGTTACATTAGAATGCCTTAAAAGAAATGCCGCCTGACCAAGATAAGATGCCAGAACAGACACGAAAACAAGGGCCCAGGCATATTGTATCGGTTCTCTGCCTAGATGGCCCATATCAGCAAAAAGTGCTTCAGCACCGGTTGCACAAAGCACTATAAGAGACATGGCAAAAAATCCGTGTACACCGTTATGCAGGAAGAATTTCGCTGCATAAACAGGATTAATAGCCGTTATAATTTCTGGACTTGCCATTATTGAGAAGAGGCCGGTGAGAAAAAGGGTTACAAACCAGATTATCATTATTGGGCCAAAGGTTTTTGAAACACCTTCTGTTCCTCTTCGCTGGAAAAAAAAGAGCCAGCATGCAATTATTATGGCCAGGAGAATCAGCCATTCCTGAGCGATACTCTCCATACCCGGGATCTGCCTGATTCCTTCAACAGCTGATAAAATACTGATAGCAGGAGTTATTACACATTCTCCTATCATGAGTGATATACCAAGAATGGCAAGAAGAGTGAAAATCGAAGCCCCTCGTGGATGTTTGATGAGTGGAAGTAAAATTCCTTTCAGAACAAGAGTGCCTCCTTCTCCTGTCTGAGATAATTTCATAGCAAGAATGGTATACTGCACAGTCACCATCACCGTCAGCGTCCAGAAGATCAGCGAGATAGTGCCCATAATATTGGCACGAGTTGGTTCTATGAAAAGGAAGAGAACAGCAAGTGTATAGATGGGACTTGTACCGATATCACCAAAAACAAGTCCTGCTGCTTTTTTGATAGATGCTGCCGAGGGGAGAGGCTCCATAAATCTGTATACTCAGTCAGAAGCATACAGATATGATTCTTACCG
>NZ_DATMYY010000036.1:0-2654 GCF_035560735.1 Methanospirillum sp. | reverse complement strand
GGTTGTGATCGCACCACGAAGATCCATTATTCCTTTGATATATGCCGGAGAATTTGGAAGAGAAGTTATATCAGAAGAAGTTATGACTTCCTTTATATTGAAGAGGTTTATTGCGAAATATTCTGTTCCAAGGACAAACTCAACAAACTGAAGTATTTCAGTCTGTATTGGTGTTCCTTTTTTTACCGGGAGATTCCTACTACTACCTCCAAGATCTGTACCAAACTCTCCTTCAGTTATCATTGTTCCCATATCGCACCTTTGATTATAGGTTCTCTTTTTTACCCATTGAGCCGGCTGACAGACTCGTTGATATTGGTTGCAATGACTGATAATTCTCCGATGATCGTGGAGACCTGATTGAGTGCAGCAGATGATTCTTCAGTTGCAGCAGCAGAACCGACCGCTTCTTCTACTGTCTGTCCGGTCATGCTCCTGACTTCAGATACACTGGAGGTGATCTCCTGCACTGCTGCTGCTTCTTCCTCTGACAAACTGGCAACCTCTCCCATATGCTGTGCAATCTCCTCGACCTGCTCTGCAATGGTATGGAAGAACTCAATGGTATCAGTGATAGCTACAGAACCCTTTGATACTTCACCTGTTGCAAGATCCATTGCTGTTGCAGCCCGTTCAGACTGTTTCTGCAGTGATGTTATGATCTTTGCGATATTCTCCGCTGATCCCTGTGATTCCTGGGCAAGGGTCTTGACCTCGTTTGCTACAACAGCAAATCCCATACCTGCCTCTCCAGCTCTTGCTGCTTCAATGGCAGCATTGAGTGCGAGAAGGTTTGTCTGATCTGCAATGTCACTGATAATGACAACAATTTTGTTGATCTCATTCATCTGGTCTCTGATCTCGCCAATAATTATGCCGACATCATTGACTGCACCATTGATTGCTTTTATTCCCTGCTCTGCAACTGCAGCCTGTTTCACCCCGTTAGAGGAGGTTCCATTTGCATCCTGTGTGAGCCTGCTTACTGAGTCAACTTTTGCTGCTACTGTTGAGACTGACTGATTCAACTCCTCCATAGCAGCGAGTACCTGTTCAACAGCATGGAGGCTTTTTTCTGCATTTGAACTGACAACTGATGAGCTCTGGGCTATCGTTGCAGACCCAGCTGTTATCTCTTCTACACTTGCCGCTGCTTCTTCTGAAGAGGCTGAAAGAGAGTTTACCTGCTCTGAAATACTGGTGATGGCTGTTGATAACTCTGTTCCAATAGTGTCCATACCCACCTTCAGAGCAATCAGATCTCCCTTTATTTTGATATCTTCATTGAACCGGGTTGTGAATTTTGCTTGAGAATATAGTCCTGCAACCCGTAATGCTTCTTTTATAGGTGTAACGATGGCATCAAGCATGTTGTTGATACCAATGACAATATTCTGGTATTCTCCCGTGAACCCGGATGCATCACCACGCTTTTTGAGCCGTCCTTCTTCTGCTTCTGTGATGAGCATTCCAACTTCACCAACAATGCCATTTATTGCAGCGATCAACTGGTTAAACGCGGGAGCAATCTCGTCACGATCATCATGTGACTGCACAGAAACAGAAAGATCCCCTGCGGCAATCTTCTTCATCCCATCAATGATTACATACTGCAGGTCATCAGAGAACGTATCCATTGCAGTGGTAAGTTCACCAATCTCGTCTTTCCGGTTCAGATTGAGGCGGTTATCAAGATGACCCATACTCATCTCCTGCATCATATGAACGCCCCTAGAAAGAGGAACTGTGATACTTCTGCTGATAAGATATCCAAGAGATAATGCAATTACAACTCCGATTATTATGCCCAGAAGAGTAACCAGGATGATATTTGAGACAGTCTTCTTCCCCTCATCTGAAAGTGATTTCGCCTCATTAAAATTCATCGAGACCAGTTCTTTCAATGTCTCAGAAAATTCCTTTCTCTGGGTCACCAAATCTCCGGTTGTCAATTCAGTTATTATATCCTCATTTTTACCTGAATCAACGGTGATGTAAAACTTCGAAAGTGCCTCTTTGTATCCCTCCCAAGCTTTCTTCCCTTTATTAAAGATCTCACGTTCCTTATCCGATGCAATATATGGCTCGTATTTAGTCAGATTAGCATCGATATTCCTGACTAATTCGTCACTTGTAGCTTTAGTGCTACTCCGTGTGCTTGTTAAAAAAGCATATCCTGGTGAGTTCCCACGAAGCTGCCAGAGATCGCCATCAAGAGATTCAAGAATATCTGTGGGAACCAGTTGTTCACTGTACATTTTATCAAGATATGAATCCGTGGTTGTTACCCCCATGTACCCGATAATTCCCACGATAATCATAATGATAACCACAACAAGAAACGAACCTATTAATTTCGTTCCAATTTTAACATCATCCAATACATTCATGCTATCCTTACTCAATCACTCAAATAACCCTTCAATTTCAATATGATATGATGGTGAATCCCACCGATATGACCATCTTCCCTGACATTGTCTATGAATAATATCCCTGATTTTCGAAACACATTAACATTGATTCAAAGCATGCAACATGAGGGAAATCCCATCTCCCTTCCTGACACAGACAATTGAGAATTGACGTTCGCTTTTATATACCGATTTCAAGCGGCGGCACATACAAATCTTTTTTATATGAAGACAATGTTG
>NZ_DATMYY010000035.1:0-8638 GCF_035560735.1 Methanospirillum sp. | reverse complement strand
ATTAAACTTCATGATGATATATGTTAGAGTAGGTTTGAAAGTCAGATCAAAAAGAGAGAGAGAGAGAGAGAGAGACAAGAACCGATGGCTGATGATTGGAAAACAACAATATGGAAACGAAGGTCGAACAGAAAACCAACCATAGGAGAATAAGGCGTCCCAGTCGCCTAGGACAGAAACTGCACTTACATTTTGAGTCAATAAACGATGGCAAAGGCAAGACGATGAGGGATTTGAAACATCGTCACCACAAATTTTTGGTTACAATTCGAGGGAGGTTAACGGACAAAAGAGAAGAAAGGAAAATTAACAATCAGAAGATTCTGTCAGATAATCTGGATGCACTTTCTCTTTCACAATAAAGGTCAGAATGAGAACTGCAATTCCAAAAATAAAAGTTACACAAAAGGTCAGGTCAAACCCAGCTGTCAAAGCCTTCTGCTGGATGTACACCGGTGCACTCCGGGTAACACCATACTCAGCTGCAATAAGAATCATACCCTGGATAAATATTGCATTAAAAACTGCAATCCCAATAGTCAGGGGTGCAAACCGCTCAAGACTTGTCAGTGATGAGGCCATACCCTGGTACTGCTTTGCCACTGAACTCATAATCATGCTTGAGATTGGAGTTATCATAAAACCAAGACCAAAGCCAATCATCGCAAGACAAAGAACCACATACCAAAGTGTTGTATTAACATGAAGCTGCAAAATCAGGAAATATCCGACCAGAAGAAGAAAGGCGCCGACATTGGCTATCCGTTTCCCACCTACACGAGTATAAAGTGTACCTGCAAGAAGGCCGGTAACCATCATCGCAAATGATAGAGATGTGAGAATTAGACCTGATGTTGAAGTGCTGTATCCTCCAACATACTTGAGATAAAAGGGGAGCAGATAATTAATTCCTGAAAATCCGAAGAACAGCAACGCCATAATCAAATTTAAACAGAAGAAATTCCGATCCTGAAAGAGCCTGAGTTCGAGGAGTGGATATGGAGAACGGAACTCGGTTCGGATAAACAGTGCAAGAAGAATTAGTGCAAGAATTAGTGATCCAGTGATAACAGGTGAGGTCCACCCAATTGAGTCTCCTTCAGACATTCCAAAGAGAAGAAATGCAAGCCCTGAAAAGATGAGGACTGCCCCGGTCCTATCAAATGATTCATGTGAGGCTGATGGAGCAATAACAGGAATATATCGCTGGCCAACAAGGACAGCAACGATACCAACCGGGACATTAATAAAGAAGATCCAGTTCCAGGAGAGATATTCGGTAAGGATACCACCGACAGTCGGGCCGATGGCAGTCCCAAGAGCTGCAATGGTCATAATAAAGCCCATCGCCTTCCCTTTCTTCTCCATCGGAATATACGCATTCACCATTGCAGGAGCGATTGCTGTTAGCATTGCACCACCGATTCCCTGAAATGCACGCGACCCTACCAAAGTAAGAAATGACCCGGTCAGCTCAGGCAGGGTACCACATGTAAAAGAACCAATAGTGAAAACCACAAATCCAGTGAGAAAAATCCGTTTGAATCCGATAATATCAGAAATTTTTCCAAAAATCAGAACACATCCAGCCATGACCAGCAGATAGATAGTAGATACCCAGCTCACTGCAGAAGTAGAGAGGGAGAATGACTCTGATATTGAAGGAATAGCTATGTTTACAATTGTGCCATCAAGAGAACCCATGAAGATGGCAAGCGAAATTGATAACAGAAGCGGGAAATAATGGTGCTGATCCTGAGATCCCATAAATAATAGTTTGAATCTCTCATGCAATTACCCCTGTGATCTGAACCGGTCAGATTTGATTCTCCCATATCTGTCAGGTCATTTTGCCAGATTCAGTTAATAATGATTAATAATGATAGATGCAAATCTCATCACAGTGATGTATGTGGATCTGTATGTGGAACTGCTTCTCTTTCTGATCATGTTTCCCCTCATTCCCGCATTGATTCTCACCGTGCTTCGCAATGAGAATCTTCGGGGAATAGTGGTCACTGCTGGAGCAGGGATTTGCGCCCTCGGATCAATTCTGCTTCTTGCGTTGCCAGTAGGACAAAATCAGTTATTTTTCACAGTGCCGGCGCCAGGCATTGCACTTGTGATGCTGGTTCTTGAGATCCTGATTGCAGGATACCTGGTAATGGTGAGCGTGAAGGCAAAGCAATTCTTGGTGACCGGGTTTGTGCTCTTCCAACTACTGCTTATCGGTGGAGCAGAGTGGCTCGGCCTTGAAGGGCATGCAAAGGTGCCTGACCTGCTTACAGATGAATTCTCTGCTATCATGGCAGTGATCATCGGAGTCATTGGTGGACTTATCTGTATTTACGCACTAGGATACATGCGTGAATATCATGAACACCATAAGGATCTCCCTGATAAGAGACCGAAATTCTTCGCAATACTCTTCCTCTTCCTCTCTGCGATGTTCGGAGTGGTTTTCTCAAATAACCTTATCTGGATGTACTTTTTCTGGGAAGTGACAACACTCTGTTCATATCTGTTGATCAGATACCCCGAAAATGGTGAGGCTGTCACAAACGCATTCAGGGCACTTCTTTACAATCTTATAGGAGGAGCCTGTTTCCCAATTGCAATACTCTATATCCTTATGAATGGGGGATCAGAACATCTGGGAATTGGCAGTTTAATAGCAGCAGGGCCTGCAATAGCCCTTGTTCCTGCCTGCCTGATTGCCATCGCAGGATGCGCAAAATCAGCCCAGCTTCCATTTTCATCCTGGCTTGTGGGGGCGATGGTTGCACCAACACCGGTCTCAGCCCTGCTCCACTCAAGCACAATGGTGAAGGCCGGAGTCTATGCTATAGCCAGGTTTGCACCAGTGTTTGATGGTCAGATTCTTGGAATGGTCATAGCCCTGATAGGTGGAGTAACATTCCTGGTCACATCCTGTATTGCGATATCACAGAGCAACGCCAAGAAGGTCCTTGCCTACTCAACAATTGCAAACCTCGGACTGATTGTGGCCTGTGCAGGTGTCGGAACTCCTGAAGCGCTCTGGGCAGCAATATTCCTGATAATCTTCCATGCCATCTCAAAGTCGCTTCTCTTCCTCTCCGTGGGAACTGTAGAGCACCGGATTGGAAGCCGGGATATTGAGGATATGACCGGTCTTGCAGCATCTATGCCAAAGGTCAGTCTTATGATGCTGATCGGTATCGCAGGAATGTTCCTGGCTCCGTTCGGAATGCTCATCTCTAAATGGGCATCAATACATGCCTTTTCACAGGCTCTTCCACCATTTGGAATGATCCTTATCGTAATTCTCGCCTATGGTAGTGCAGTAACGGTGTTCTTCTGGGCTAAGTGGATGGGCAAACTCCTTGAAGTCAGAAAATGGGAGGAATCAATAGAGTTTCAGATCTCCCGTGCTGAATGGGCAGCTCTTATACCCCTGACAGCCCTGACCATCATCGCTTGTTTTGGAATTGCACCAATCTCAACATACTTTATAGAGCCGTTCCTGGTCATGACATATGGACCGATATCTGAGTTGATCCCGGCATCCAACCTTATGATTATGCTTCTTATGCTGGCTCTCATCGTCGTGCTCCCGGTGCTGATGATAAAGATTCTCATTCCAAAAAGAAATCTCAGGCGGTACATGGGAGGTGTCACTGTGCATGACGGACTCATGGAGGGCAGTGCAGGTGCGAAACGTGAGATCTCACTCTCAAACCTGTATCTCGAAGATCTCTTCCCTGAAGCCCGTCTCTCAAAGTACGGCTCACTGATCACAATCGTCCTCTTCTGTGTTCTGCTAATAGGACTCATCAGTGGAGGTGTACTATGAATACCATCCTGACAGCAATTGCATTTCTAATACTCGCCCCAGTAATAGGTGTCCTTGTCACCGGAGTTGACCGAATCATTACAGCACGAATGCAGGGAAGAGTAGGACCACCAGTTCTTCAGCCATTCCTTGATATTGCCAAACTTTTTGAGAAAGAAAGAGTTGGAGTATGGCAGGCACCGGCAGTCCTCATATTCCTGCATCTCGCCTTCATGGTAGTCACCGGTTTGATATTCTTTGGTGGCGGTGACCTGTTGCTTGCGATATTTGCACTGACACTTTCTGAGGTCTTCCTGGTTCTTGCTGCATACAGCACACGATCTCCGTACGCCCATGTTGGTGCAGGAAGAGAGCTTATCCAGCTGATTGCAGTTGAGCCCGTTATCATTCTCACGGCAGTCGGATTCTACAAGGTAACCGGGAGTTTCGCGGCAAGCGATATCATGAACTTTTCAGGGCTGCCAATTATTCTCCTGCCTGGAATCTTCATCTCTGTAGTCTGTATCCTGACCTTTAAACTCAGAAAATCACCATTTGACCTCTCTACCTCTCACCATGCACACCAGGAACTGGTAAAGGGAGTAATGACTGAGTTTTCAGGCTCAACACTCGGAATGGTAGAGATTGCTCATCTCTATGAAATAGTCATTCTGCTCGGGCTTGTATATCTCTTCTTTGTAGGAAATCCGATACTCGGAGTTCTGGCAATCATTATCGTTTACTTCCTTGAGATGCTTGCAGATAACAGTACATCACGTGTTAAATGGCTCCCGGCTCTCAGGGGTGCCTGGATTATTACCCTGATTCTTGGGGGAGGAAACATCATCGCCCTTTCACTGCTCTGATGGAGAAAAAATATGGCATACTTATCAAAATCACCCTGGATACTCCATTACGATGCCTCCAGTTGTAATGGGTGCGATATCGAAATTCTTGCCTGTCTGACCCCGCGGTACGATGTAGAGCGATTTGGGATAATTAATACTGGAAATCCCAAACATGCAGATATCCTCGTCATCACCGGGGGGGTGAATGAACAGAACAGATCGGTAATCCAGAACCTCTATGACCAGATGCCACACCCGAAGGTCGTAGTAGGTGTCGGAATCTGTGCCTGTACAGGTGGAGTCTTCAAAGAGTGTTACAATATCGCGGGTGGAGTAGGAGAGATTCTTCCAGTTGATGTCTGGGTTCCCGGATGTGCTGCACGACCTGAACAGATCATCGATGGAATTGTCAAGGCTCTTGGAATTCTTGAACAGAAACGAACAGATATGAACCGTGCGGAGGCTGGGGTATGAGAAAGGAAGGACAGGAGACGATTGAAGTAACACTTCAGACACTTGCATCTGAAGTGCAAAAACAGAAAGAT
Source organism: Methanospirillum sp. (assembly GCF_035560735.1). Lineage (GTDB taxonomy): Archaea > Halobacteriota > Methanomicrobia > Methanomicrobiales > Methanospirillaceae > Methanospirillum. Next base: position 3,431 of record NZ_DATMYY010000035.1, on the reverse strand, counting down.
ACGGGCTCCCGGCTGGTTCAGATCTGTTGTGCACGGATAGGAGATGATTTTGAACTCCATTACTCATTTGAACATGTGGATAATGATCAGAAGTTCAAATTTTTAGACCTGAAACTGATAACAGATGCAGATTCTCCGATTAAAAGCATTACCGGGATCTACTTTGCAGCATTCGGATATGAGAATGAGATCTCTGATCTCTACGGACTAAAAATAGAAGGAAATCTCCTTGACTTCAAAGGGACTTTTATCACGACATCAATTCCTTATCCATTCGGAAAACCTACTGTTGTTAAAAAGGAGGATGCCTGATGAGTAGACAGGTTGTTGTTCCATTCGGACCTCAGCACCCGGTTCTGCCTGAACCGATTCATCTTGATTTGGTGCTTGAGGATGAGCGGGTTGTTGAGGCTATTCCGCGAATCGGATATGTCCACCGTGGTCTTGAGAAACTTGTTGAAAAGCGGGATTACAAGGATTATATCTTCATAGCAGAGCGTATCTGTGGTATCTGTAGTTTTATCCACAGTGTCGGGTACAGTCAGGGTATTGAAGCTCTGATGGAAATAGAGGTGCCAGCCCGGGCAGAATACTTGAGAACGATCTGGTCTGAATACTCACGTTTACACAGCCATCTTCTCTGGCTTGGATGTTTCGCAGACGGTATGGGATTTGAGAATCTCTTTATGCAGTCATGGCGGATCAGGGAAAGTGTGCTTGATGTACTTGAAGAGACAACTGGCGGGAGGGTCATTCAGGGAAGCTGCAAAGTCGGTGGTGTGAGAAAGGATATTGCAGCACCCCAGCTTGCACAGATGAAAGCAGGTCTTGATATTTTGCAGTCAGAGGTTGATGACCTTGTGGCCGTCTTCACTGATGAGCCGACAATCAAGAGTAGGACTGTCGGAGTTGGTCATCTCTCAAAGAAAGATGCATGGGAACTCGGGGCAGTCGGACCAATGGTCCGGGGATCCGGTATTAAGAGTGATATGCGGATGCTTGGATACGGTGCATATGAGCATCTTGACTTCAAACCGGTAACCCACGATGATGGAGACTGCTATGCCAGATGTCTTGTCAGGGCAGAGGAGATGTCAGTCTCAATTGATCTGATCAGGCAGGCCATTGATACAATTCCAGAGGGAGAAATTGAGGTCAAGGTAAAAGGCAACCCTGACGGTGAATATTTCTCACGGGTAGAGCAGCCACGTGGTGAAGTGCTCCACTTTGTGAAAGGTGGCGGAAAGAAGAATCTTCTCAGGCACCGTGTCCGGACTCCGACAATGGCAAATGTTCCTGCCCTGGTTAAGACGCTTGGCGGCTGCCAGATGGCTGATGTTCCGGTAATTGTACTCTCAATTGATCCCTGCATCGGTTGTATGGAGCGGTAATATGAGTGCCTTTACGATTACAAAGATGATTGTAAAATCCCTGATTAGGGGACCGGACACACGTAGGTACCCGTCAGTGCCTGCAAAAAAGACTCCACAAACCCGGGGACACCTCGTTGTTGAGATTGAAAAGTGCATCTTCTGCGGGTTATGCAGCATGCACTGTCCAGCCGATGCTATCGTGGTGACAAAGGCAGAGAGGACATGGCATATTGACCGGTTCAGGTGTATTGTATGCGGAGGATGTGTGGAATACTGTCCAAAAGACTGTCTGCATCTTCTGCCGGAGTATCTTGCCCCTCAGGTGAAACAGCAGGGCGATACATACACCGGACCTGAACCTGCTGGTTCACAAGAGGCAGCACCGACATCATAATAGAACTTTTTTTAAAAAGGAGGAGGGCGTTTAGACGATCCAGCCGGCATGGTATGCAACCGCTCCTGCAAGTAGGATCATAGCCGGTACAACTACATGGATAGTAAACGCAGTAATCTGAAGGCTCTGCAGGAATGCAGCGCCCATTGGTGCAGTGGTTTTTATCTGCATGTCTAGTATGTTTTACATGTCCCGTTAAGGGGCTTCTTCTCATTCTCTGATGCACGAGCATCCGGTGATAAGAAACCTTTTCTTTATCCTATTCTTGTTGAAATGAGATGGAATAAGTGCGGAAGGGATCAACCTTTTGAAATATCTTGAGACAAAAGTGATCTGCAACGAACGATCTATACTCACAAATTCCAAGAATCCACAAATGACGTCTATTTGCACATTTTACAACGAATCTTGTATTACCGGTGCCAGAAAGCACCTTGAAGAGAATTCAGTCGATCTGATCATCACCGATCCACCGTATGGTATCAGGGGAGATACTCTTCATAAGCATTACAATAGGGATGAGAGTTGTGTTGTTGATGGATATGTTGAGATCCCTGAAGAGGAGTATGGCCAATTCTCAATTGACTGGATAAAAGAGGCTGAACGGATTTTAAAGCCAGGTGGTTCGATGTATATTGTTTCAGGATATTCGAACCTCTACCATATCCTGCATGCACTCAATCAGACCACACTTATCGAAATCAATCATATCGTCTGGAAATACAACTTCGGTGTCTGGACAAGCCGCAAGTTCATATCATCCCATTATCACATCCTTTTTTACGAAAAACCTGGTGGAAGGCGGACATTCAATCTTGAATCAAGATTCGGAGCAGAGGAGAAAGCCTTAGAAGGTGGTTCACTAAACTATCAGGACAGAGAGGATGTATGGGTAATAAATCGCGAGTATAAGCCAGGACAGATTAAAAACAAGAATGAACTCCCGGTGCAGCTTCTGACAAAGATGATCCTGTATTCCAGTAATGAAGGAGATCTGGTATGTGATCTCTTTTTAGGAGGCGGTTCAACGGCATGGGCAGCAATAGGATTGAACAGAAGGGCAGTCGGGTTTGAGATATCTCCTGCAATCTATTCTGTGAGGGTTCCTGAACTAATGAATCTGAACCCTGGATTTCTCCTTAATGAACAGCGAATTCCTGAATGCTCTGCTCCAAAGCGGCAGAGAGAGCGGTGGACTGCTGAATCGCGATCTGATCTTCTACAGAGGTACAAGGACCTTAAAGGGGAAGGTTTGAAGAAAGGTGAGATCGTTGAGAGGCTGATGGAGGATCTCGGCCGGGGAAGATGGGCGATCATCAAGGCACTAAAAGCAATCACAGAAGAGGCCTGATACTCAGTATCTTTTTTGGCCGGGCTGACTTTCATGATACCAACCATTATCGTGTCAAAAAACATAGCAGGAACGTAGGTGATGGATATGTCAACTACTGCATTCATTGCAGATCCGGTTATCAACCAGTACCTCCACGTTCCTCTGGAGAACTCGCTGATTCTCATCCTCGGTGGTCTGATTATCAATGGAATTATTCTCCTGTATATCATCAGATCGGTGAACCGGATACATACCAACAATCATACATCCTAGTCAGATAAGTACCGCGGACTTGACATTAGTCGATTATATCACGTATTCGCATCAATGT
>NZ_DATMYY010000034.1:0-2724 GCF_035560735.1 Methanospirillum sp. | reverse complement strand
CTCCAGGTACCCTGGATAACTTCAAAGAGTTATTCCTTGCTCTGAATAATGGTTCAGAATATATGCAATTTTCATCAGAAATCGTTGATACAACCGGGAAAACCTGGTATTTTTTAAATTATGTCTCCGTTGCATCACTGGATCACGATCTTTCACGAGTATATATTTCATATCTGGATATCACGAAGCAGAAAAAGGATCATCTCCAGGTTCTCAAAACAAATAAAGAACTCATTGATGTCAGTGAAGAGATAATTGCAAGTGATCGTGAGATAAAGGAATTCATAAAAAAACAACAGGCCAGCTTAAAAAAAAATAGAGCCATTCATTCCCTATTCTCTGATATTCTCCAGGCAACCAACCTTCCCATCATTATCTGGGATTCTTCCATGACAATCGTCTGGACAAGTGTGGCATTGCAATATCTCTGCGGTTATCAGGAAATACCCATAATTGGAAAGCCAATCTGGATACTGTTCCCTAAATCCATCCAGACTCACCAGATGGAACTGATATCACACGCTCCTGCTCAAGAAAAGGCTGAACTGGTAATCACCCTGATGGATACATCAGGAAGAGATAAAAAAATACTCTGGAAATGTATTAATAAAATAGCGATGCCAGATTCCACTGAAATTTCTGGAGCAATCCTGAAGGAAGTTTCCTGATATCAACACAGCTCGATACATAATCTTCACTTACACGATAAGGTCGGAATCTGTGTTACTACAAAACAAGAGAACACTAAAAACCCCAAGGATGCCTCCTTGGGGGGCCCAAGCAAGAACAATGAAAAGGACTTTATCACGCTAAATGAACCCTGTTGGGAAAATCAGGCATTGAGCCTGGACATGGATTCATTTATCCGGGTGGCAATAACAGATAGGTTACGTACCACCGTGGACACCTGATAAATACCAGAAGATGATCTCTCTGATGCTGAAACAACCCCTTTTGCATCGGTAACCATCTCTCTTGACAAACTATCTACTTCAGTAATACTAGCGGCTATCTTCTGAACTGTATTTGTTCCCTCTTCAGTTAATCCTGCAATTTCTGTCACTTGGTCTGAAATTTTCCTGACCTGTCCTGCAATACTATGGAAATTATTGATTGAATCTGTGATGGCTTTTGAGCCTTTTCCAACTTCAGAAGTTGCCAGATTCATGGCATTTGCAGCATGTTCAGACTGCTTTTGAAATGAAGATATTATGGCAGCAATATTTTCAGATGAATTTTGAGACTGCTGAGCAAGTATTTTGACCTCATTTGCGACCACAGCAAACCCTTTACCGGCGTCTCCTGCACGGGCAGCCTCAATTGCCGCATTTAATGCAAGAAGATTTGTTTGGTCTGCAATATCACTGATTATTTCAACGATATTCCCTATCTCATTCATTTGCTGCTTTATTTCATTGATGATGTTATCAACATCACTCACTGCATTATGAATACCTTTGATCCCGTCTTCAGCAATAGCTACCTGGACGATTCCATTGGACGAGATGGCATTCGCTTCCTGGCTTAACCCGTTTACCATATCAACTTTAGATGCTATCGTTGAGACTGATGATGCCAGTTCATCCATGGCACTCATTACATGTTCTACAGAATCAAGATTCGTTTGAGCATTCATCCGTACTGATGCTGAACTCTGCATAACTGATGTAAATTCTGTTGTCACCTGATCAACATGGTCTGTAACTTCCTGGGAAGATGCACTCAATGTATTGATTTCATGTGTTACATCCCTGATTGCAGCTCCCAGTTCTGTCCCAACATGAATACCAATCTGGTTTATCTTTTCTTTGAGTAACAGGAAATCTCCCTCTACTTTAAGGGATTCATCAAATCTCGCGCTAAAATCTACATGTGCATATCGTTCTGCAACCCGCAATGTCTCATTGACCGGTATGGTAACAGCATCAAGCAAATCATTTACATTTTCAACAATTACAAGAAATTCCCCATCAAAATTCGCGGTCTGTATCTTTGTATCCAGAATCCCGCGTTTAATGTCATGAGCTGTTTTCATAATCGCCGCATTGGTTTGCTTTGATCTCTCTATATTTCGTTTTATTTCATTATTATCCGCTTCAATTCGTTCTGCCATGTTGTTAAACGATCTCCCTATCTGGGAAATTTCATCATTCCCGATGATATTAATCCGGTAGGAGAGGTTTCCTTCACCAATCTCTTTCATACCCTGGAAAAGAGTATTGCATCTTCGTGTGAGATTGCGGATAATAAGCCAGGAGATAAACAGGAGAAGAATTGAACAGATGATAGTTATGATGATTGTTGTTACTATTAGTGATTCATATATGGAATGACTGTCATTGTAACTTTTATATGCGCTCTGATTATTGAGTTCAATCAATTCCTGAAGTTTTCCATAGGTTTTCAGCCGTGGTGGAATTGCTACCTGGGCATACTTCGTATTCGCTTCATCATCTTTCCCTTCAAGGCGAAGTTGGTTTATCTGAGAAGCTGCAGAAAAGTATTCTGATGAGGATTGCTTAAGATCATTGAAGACTTGTTCCTCATCACCGGTTATTTTTACAGATTTATAATCGCCCAAAAGTTTCTGGTATGAGACAACCTTTGGATCAACCTGATTAGCAACTATTTCCTTCTTTTTGGTCAGGTTAGGTTCCAACGCCATTTGATATGCAGCAATCGCATATGAAAGCATTTCAGAATAGGTATTGAGTGCAATTGTTG
>NZ_DATMYY010000033.1:0-6688 GCF_035560735.1 Methanospirillum sp. | reverse complement strand
GATCACCATGATGAGTATACGCAGGATGAACTCCTGCGAAAACTCCAGGAACTCGGGTATGATCCCAGGTTTCAGGAATACTACAAAAGTTGCATACCATTCCATACCTATCCTGCACCCGGCCTGCTGATCGCCATCGGTATGGTCGATTACGCTTTTGAACTACTTGGCGCAAAACCCGGTGAGAAGGTGTATGCTGTCTGTGAAACCCAGAAGTGTGCTCCCGATCCCCTGCAGGTTATCGCCCACTGTACCATAGGTAATCACAGACTTACGGTTGTCCCGGTCGGAAGATTTGCTTTCACCATGAACAGACCCAGTGAAACCGATTCTGCTGAAGGTATCAGGCTATACATCGACCCGGTAAAACTTCATGCATGGCCAACACTGGAGAAGTGGTTTGCAAACAGCCTGGAATTCTCAAAGAAAACTATGACAAAGGCACTTCTAGATGAGATCCTGGCAGCAAAACGCTCTATCATCTCTGTGCAGAAGGTCAGAATCCCGGTAACCCAAAAGAAGAAATGGAACACAGCAATCTGTAAAACCTGTGGAGAACCGGTCCCTGAATACCTCATTGAGGGTGATCACTGTGCCGCCTGCGGAAGCCTGCGGTACTATGAACTCATATAAATTTTTTTTCACTTCATCAGGAAATTCACTGCCAGAAACCATTGGTACCTGATAACCCATAAACAATCAGGATATCTGTATAAAAGAGACGGCTGCATTTTTCAGGAAAGGGGAAGGATTGATCCTTCCTGCCTCCTGGTGCGATGGAGCGGTAGCGTCGTATACTGGGAAGAGTAGATTACTCTTCATCGAAGATGTTGATGTAGATAGAGTCAGTGCCGGTTGCCTCAAGACGTGCACGCTCTGCCTTCTCCTCTGCAAGTGCATGGATTGGCGGGCTCATGTCGCGTCCCGGGACGTGGCCGAACATCTTCTCGATCTCGGTCTGTTGTGAGTGCATGAACAATGCATTTGGAATCTCCATTGGGCAGAGTTCTTCGCACTGACCACAGTTGACACAAGAGTCAGAGACGTGGGCGAACCTGATCAGGTGGAACATGAAGCTTGTTGGCAGTACACCGGGTGCAACGTACCAGGGCTTCTTGGTAGAGCACTCGATACAGTAGCAGATTGGGCAGTTCTCAACACAAGCGTAACACTTGACACACTTGGCAGATTCTGTCATGATCAGCTTCAGCCGATCCTTACCGGTGCCGAGTCCCTCGAAGTCACGCTTTCTGCATGAGTCTCCGAGCTTGAACATTGCATTCTCGACTTTTCCCCTGATCTCGATACCCTTCGGGTTTGCTGCTTCGGTTTCAAGAGCGCCTTTGGACTTGGCACTCTCGATAAGGTTTGCACCCTTCTCAGAGCAGACTTCAAGGAACGTTGCCTTTCCTGCCTTGTCTCCGATTACTCCCCAGTTTCCTGCTGCGATATCAGCCTGACGGGGGACTTTCATCTTACAGCGCTGGCAGTTAGATCTGCGTCCGTAGCCTTCTTCCTCGAGTTCGTCGATCTTGATACCTTTGTGGCCACCTTCGAACTCGATGATGAACTGACCCTTGTCGATCTCTTCCTTGTGGACAGTATCAGGGTCAACTTCGAACTTCTCGCTGATCATCCGCCGTGCTGCAACCGGGCTGACTGAACCTCCACAGTTGACACCGATCATGATGATGTTGTCAAGGTTGATCTGGTTCCTCTTGGCAAGCTCGTAGAATGCCATTGCATCGCAGCCCTTACAGGTGACTGCATACTTCTTGTCCTTTGCCCCGTTCAGGTATTTCTTGATCAGTTTGGGGATGAGCAGGGTACCGCAATGCAGGGAACCTGCGGACTTGATGACATCATCGGCATTGGTTATAACGGTTGGAACTGCATCGTACAGATCCTTACCCTTGGTGATAGCAACCACACCGTCAACCATCTTGGTCTCAAGTGCATGCTTCAGGAGAGCAGTGACAGCTCCTCCACACTCACCTTTCTTCTGTACCTCGGAGTCTTTTGCCCATGCGTAGATCATGTCGCCTTTTGCTACCATCTTAGTTGCCTCCGAGTTTTTCGATAGATATTGCGCAGTGCTTGAGTTCAGGCATCTTAGAGAGTGGGTCGAGTGCGGTGTTGGTCAGGTTGTTGACACCATCTGCAAAGTGCATGGTCATGTAAACCACGCCAGGTGCTACATCATCAGACACCCGTGCATGAGTGATTGTCTCACCGCGGCGGCTCTTCAGTTTGATCTGCTCGCCATCCTTGATCTTGAGACGCTCTGCATCCTCGATATTGATCTGTGCGTAAGACTCTGGAACCTCACGGTGCATGTCACTGCGTCCGGTCTGTGAACGGGAGTGGTAGTGGAAGATGAGACGTCCGGTCATGAGGGTGTATGGATACTCGGCGTCTGCAACTTCTGCTGGTGGCCGGTATTCGAGACCGAAGAACTGACCCTTTCCATTCGGGGTTGCAAACTTCTCGCGGTGCAGGATCGGAGTTCCCGGGTGCTCTGGGGTTGGACAAGGCCAGATGACGGACTCAGGTTTTTCCATACGCTCGTAGAGGCAACCAAACATCGAGGGTGTAACTGCCCGCATGTCGTCCCATACAGCGTTTCCAGTCGGAAGGTCAAAGTTTTTGAGACCCAGCCGCTTTGCCAGTTCTGCAATGATCCAGATATCTTCCTTTGCTTCGCCCGGTGGGTTTACTGCCTTGCGAACACGGTTGACACGGCGTTCTGCACTGGTGAAGGTTCCATCCTTCTCTGCAAAACAGGCTCCTGGCAGGATGACATCAGCATACTGACAGGACTCAGTAAAGAAGATATCCTGAATAACAAGGAAGTCAAGTTTCTGGAGCTGTGCCTTCACGTGGTTTGAGTCAGGGTAGGTGACAGCCGGGTTCAGACCGAGGATATACATACCCTTGATTTCTTCACCACATTGGTTGATCTGCTCAGTGAGAGTGACACCGTACCAGTCTGGCAGGTCAGTAACTCCCCAGGCCTTCTCCATCTTTGCACGGTTCTCTGCGACTTCACACTTCTGGTAACCCGAGTAGACGTTCGGGTATGCACCCATATCACAGGCACCCTGCACGTTGTTCTGTCCACGGAGTGGGTTGACACCAACACCTTCGCGTCCGATGTTTCCACAAAGCATCGCAAGGTTTCCGAGGGATCTGACGTTGTCAGTACCGGTGGTGAGTTCGGTGATACCAAGACAGTAGATGATCACCGCGTTCTTGACATCTGCGTATCTGAATGCGAGATCTTTGACAGTCTCCAGTGGAACACCGTGGATTGCCTCGCAATCTGCGTAGTTCTCGACGGTTTTTTGGAGGTCGTCAAAGTGTTCGGTCCGCTCTTCGACAAACTTCTTGTCATACTTGCCTTCCTTGATGATCCAGTACATCATCGAGTTGATCAGGGCAATATGGGTCGAGGGGTTGAACCGTACCCAGGTATCAGCGATCCGGGCAGTCATAGTCTTACGTGGGTCAACCACGATGATTGGAATGCCTTTCTTCTTTGCCTCTGCAACACGACGTCCTGCGAGTGGGTGTGCCTCCATTGCGTTTGAACCCCACATCAGGATCAGGTCAGAATTCAGAACATCGCGGAAACCGTTTGTTGCAGCTCCGGAACCAAAGGAAAGTGAAAGACCGGCAACGGAAGGTCCATGACAGATACGGGCGCAGTTATCGACGTTGTTTGTCTTGAATCCGCACCGGGCAAATTTCTGGAAGATATAGCAGTCCTCGTTCACAGTTCTGCATGAGGTCTGGAACCCGAGACCACGTGGGCCGTGTTTATCGCTTATCTCTTTCAGTTTCTTGGCAACCAGGTCAAGAGCCTCGTCCCAGGATGCTGGGACATGCTTGCCGTCCTTCTTGATCAACGGGGTGGTCAGCCGGTCAGGGCTGTGCACGTGTTCCCAACAGGTCATTCCTTTTGGACAGAGTTTACCCTCATTCACAGGAGTTCGCTGGTATGCCTCAACACCAACGACCTTCCCGTCATTAACTACCAGGTTAAGACCACATCCCACACCACAATATGGGCAGGTAGTCGGAACATATTTCATAATTTCTGTATTTTCACTCATATTTCACCCGAGTTCACTACGGTGAAAGAAACCACACTTTCAGAAACCGGCACTGCCGGCATGACATTCCGCCATGCAATCAGGGATTCCTAAATTACAAACTACCCGCTAGTCTGCATAGGCTATCGTATCCCGACCACAGTGCAGGTAAGATATTATCATTAATCCAGATATAAGTCTGACGAAAAATTTCCGAAATCTGGGGATTAGTGGTGGGGGACCTCAGGCGAACTATGGGTACCTCCCATCCCGTGTTTCACACAGCAATGGTCCATTCTCCTTTCATGCTGGTCATCAGATTCAGATGCTCACGAGTAACCTGACATAGAGAGTGAATGATGCACAGGAGAAATCAGATCAACCATTGAACCACACAATCCGAAGATTTACAGTTTCAATGAGAATACAATAAAAAAAGGGGAAAGAAAAGAGTTACACAATATACAGAGCGTGATAGAGAGCAGCAGGCACAATCATTTCCTTCTACCCCTCATTTTACGTCCACCGGTGATTTCCCTGCGGGTATGAGCTGAGTTGAAAAACCGAAGAGATTCATTTACAATACTCTTCACCCATGGATCTTCAGTCCCTTCAATCTCTTCAGGCGTAATATTATACCAACAGGTCCAGGACAGCAGATGTTCAGTATCATCCCGCTCCCAGCGGGTGTACTCAGTTCCTCTTCGCTCTCCTTTATTAAGAGTGCAGATACCTTCCTGCGAGTCAGACACATGGACAAAAAAGGCACAGACCGAGCAGGGTCTTATCTGCCGGACTTCAACCTGAGGAAGATCCATCCTGTATCATACCTTATTAGCGTTTATTCTGATCATCCCCTGATTCATCCAACACTGCTGTTTATGGTGCCTGTCAAAAATTAATGATAATACCAGTTCCGCAAGGATATTTGACTTCTGATCTTTCACCATTCAAACCAGATACTAATATTCAATCAATACATATATGACCCTGAATAATTAGTCCTGTTGATTTTCATGGTTCATCTACCCTATATAATATCTGATCTGGATACTCATACCCCATCAAAAACGGGTACGTCCCATTGTGTAATTGTGGATGCGGATGGCAATATCCTCTGTTCAAATCATTTCCCGGTTATTAAAGAAGAGTTCCCAGGCCTAGAATATACAAGTGACCTTCCTCTCAATGTCACTGGTCCACTATTTGTCGGCGGCACTTCTGATCTAAACTGGTGGGTCTATCAGATAGAAAACGGCAGTTCTCTTTCACCTGGCCTTGAACTCATTTCCTTGCGCACCATAGCGGGCTCTCTTCCTTTTGATCTTCTGGCTATTCTCGGGCGAGCAATACAATTGGTACGGTTTGATACGACAACTGCGTTCTGCGGAAGATGTGGCGAAAGGAACACCATGAAGGAGGATGAGTTGGCTAAACGATGCCCTGCCTGTGGTCTTCTGACCTTTCCCCGACTCTCTCCTGCAATAATTGTCAGGATAACAGACGAAGACAGAATACTGCTAGCAAGATCCCCACAATTCCTTCAGGGGATGTACAGTCTGATTGCCGGGTTCGTTGAGCCTGGTGAATCTCTGGAAGCCGGAGTTCATCGCGAAGTATTTGAAGAGGTGGGACTGCGCATTTCTGATCTCAAGTACTATAACTCCCAACCCTGGCCATTCCCAGACTCTCTGATGGTAGGATATGTTGCACGATATCTTTCAGGGGAGATCAGATGCGACGGTGTGGAGATTGAGGATGCTCAATGGTTCTCCCGCGATAGTATGCCCGAACTCCCTGGAAAACTCAGTATTGCACGTGCTCTTATTGAGGACTATCTTTCATCCTAATATTCAGACAGGAGATCCAGCATGATCCGTTTAGGATCATCGGAATCCTTATACTCACACCGATCAGACCCTCTGTATGAGGAATCTTCCGGGTATATTTGCTCTCATTCTTATCAGCGCCTTTATTTTGCCCGTGTTATCAACTGCGGATAATACAAGTGATTCAAAGCAGATGTGGGCTGCTGGAAAGGCATTCTGGGACGAGAAACAGTACGATGAAGCACTCGTTTCATTTACAAATGCAACAACTTTGGACCCTACAAATGTTGATGCCTGGTTTTATACTGGTCTCACCCTTGCACGACTGGGGAAGAATGGCGACGCAATATCAGCTTATGAAACTGTAAGCAAGTTAGACCCGACAAATGCGGCGGCCTGGTTTAACAAAGGAACCAATCTGGCAACCCTCAACAGGACTGATGAAGCACTTAGTGCATATGATAAGGCAATTGATCTGGATCCGGCATATGCATTCCCCTGGTATAATAAAGGAAATATCCAGGCTGATGCCGGAAATTATGAAGAGGCCCTAAAGTCATACAACCGTGCAATAGAACTCGATCCAACCTTCACCATTGCATGGAAGGGAAAAGGTAGTGCTCTTGCAAAACTCGGCCGCACTTCAGAGTCAGTTGATGCGTATAACACAGCTCATCAGCTTGAAGAATAACAGGACGGAACGTCCATGCACCTTATCTGATAGTGGTCATGGGACTTCAACAAATACATATCCTGGTTTAAAAG
>NZ_DATMYY010000032.1:0-2308 GCF_035560735.1 Methanospirillum sp. | reverse complement strand
TTTTTCACATATGGGTAAACCGGTTATTAATCCGCTTCTTCTCGAAGAAAAAAAAGAATTTTTTATCCATTCAATCGAGACATTGACTCCTCAATCCGGGTAGCAATCACAGAGAGATCACTGATTATCGTAGAGACCTGGTTTAACGCGGCTGCTGACTCTTCTGAAGCTGCTGCAGAGGAAATTGCTTCTTTGGCAGTCTCTACAGACATTGTTTTCACTTCAGAAACACTCGAAGTAATCTCTTCTACTGCAGCTGCTTCCTCTTCTGAAAGACTTGCAATTTCGGTCATGTGTGTTGAAATTTCTTCAACCTGGTCAGCAATTGAATTGAAATACTGAATCGTTTCAGTTATGGCGGTTGAGCCTCTTGACACTTCATTGGTAGCCTGGTTCATCGCTTTTCCGGCCCTCAAAGCCTGACTCTGCAGGGAATTGATGATTTTTGCTATATTATCAGTAGATCCCTGTGATTCCTGTGCCAGGGACTTGACTTCTTCAGCAACAACCGCAAATCCTCTTCCTGCATCACCGGCACGTGCTGCTTCAATTGCAGCATTTAATGCCAAAAGATTGGTCTGGTCTGCTATTCCTCCGATAATTTCAACAATCTTACCAATCTCCTTCATCTGATCATTAATTTCAGAAATGATTACCCCAACATCATGTACTGACGTGTTAATTGCATGAATCCCGTCCTCTGCAACAACTGCCTTTTTGACACCATCAGTGGAAATGGCATTAGCTTCTAGTGTAAGTCTGCTTACCTCATCCACCTTGGTAGCAACCGTTGTGACCGATGAACTCAACTCTTGCATGGCCACCAATACCTGCTCAACCGCCTGAACACTATTATCGGCATTTGCACTCACAATGTTTGAACTTTGAGCAATTGAAGCTGAACCCGCTGTAATCTCCTGAACACTCGCCGCTGCTTGCTCTGAAGAAGCCGTCAGAGTGGCCACTTGTTCAGAAACATTAGTTATCGCAAGTGAGAGTTCAGAACCAATGGTATTGAGGCCCTGTTTAAGGGCAATCAAGTCTCCGTTGGAGATTACATTCTCATCAAACCGGGCAGAGAATTTCGCATGTGAGAAGAGATCTGCAACCCGGAGTGCCTCATTGAGTGGAGTCGTAATTGCATCAAGCATATTGTTAATTCCAACAATAATATGTTGATACACTCCAACAAACAAGGTTTCATTTCCACGATTCTGGAGCCTTCCTTCTTCTGCTTCGGTAATGAGATAACTTATCTCCTGGATGATATTTTGGAGGCTGCTGATCAATTGTATGAGAGCAAGCGATATCTCATCCTGTTCATCTTTAGGGGTGATTGTAACTGAAAGATCGCCCTGTGCAATCTTCTTTACTGATGCAACTACTGAATACTGGAGATCATCTGAAAATGTATCCATCACTGATGTCAGTTCTCCAATTTCATCATTTCTTACGTAATTAAGCCTGTTTCCGAGATGACCAAGACTCATTTCCCTAATCATCAGGACTGCTTTGGATAGAGGGATTGTGATACTACGACTGATTAGAAATCCGAGACTGATTGCGATAATTGTTCCAATAATTATGGCACTCACAATAAGCGCCAAAATTACTAAAACTGTATTTTTTGTCTTTTCAGCAAGGGAATTCGCATATTCTATTTTATAAGCAACAAGGTCCTGAATTGCTGATGAAGCTTCAGCACGAGCATTAATCAGATCCCCTGTTGTCATGGTAGTAACTATTTCCGCTGAATTTCCAGAATCTATTACCTTATTGAAAGTATCTATCGCAGCAAGATAGGTATGCCAGGAATCCACCAGGTGTGAATAAATACGTTTCTCGTCATCAGTTTCAACATACATCTGATAGGCACTTATGTTTGCATCCATCGATGCAATGAGAGCCTCACTTTGCTTGCGAAGATTTTCCCGGTTCGTTGGTAACGCAACATATCCTGCAGTGTTGCCTCGAAGACGCCAGATATCCGCGTTTATTATCCCGAGTTTCTGAGTTGGAATAAGTTGATTCTCATTGATCTGATCAAGGTATGAACTCAGGGTAAGGACACTATATACCCCGATAATTCCAACGATTAATAAAATACCTACAATCAGGAGAAAAGAGCCGGTTAATTTCCTTCCAACCCGGATATTATCTAAAAAATTCAATCTACGCACCTCCACAAATGTGATCTGGTGTCTATCTCCCCTTCAACATTTCAATGTATGGTTGAGTTTTATGGGTGAAACAATATTGAAATTTAAATATTAAAAAAACCGGAGTTATATAAAAGCCCTGAAATTCT
>NZ_DATMYY010000031.1:0-2605 GCF_035560735.1 Methanospirillum sp. | reverse complement strand
TGATATTGTTAAAAGACAACAACAGCAGGATATGGTGATCATATGAAGTGGACAAAAATAGATGTCAGTACTAGATCGAGAACCGAGTTCATCGATATTACAAACATAATTTCAGATGAACTGGCGAAAACGGGCGTACAGAATGGAGTCTGCCATGTGTACATGCCTCATACGACAGCCGGCCTGACCATCAATGAGAATGCAGATCCTGACGTAACACGTGATATCCTTGCCGGCCTTACACGCCTCGTGCCATTGAAAGGAGATTACCGGCATGCAGAAGGAAATTCAGACGCCCACATCAAGGCGTCACTTATGGGATTTTCTCAAATGATACCGGTTATCGACGGACATCTGGCACTTGGAACCTGGCAGGGAATTTATTTCTGTGAGTTCGACGGGCCCAGAAACCGGCATGTCCTTGTTGGTATTTCAGGGGAATAGATCGTTTTATCAAGAAGATACATCAGAGAATATCCCTCCCATGGAGATTCATATAAACCTGCAAACAGAGATATCCCATTACTCGGATTTGCAACCATGATTTCAGCTCCACGAACTACTTGGAATCTACTTCTCTTCATAGTATGCCTAGGCACTTTTGTTCCCGGCCTTTGCTATGCAATACCTGATATGCAGTGTCCTAACATATCCTCGTATTTTGATTCTATCAGGGGAGACCGGGATGAACTCTTTACCTTCTTCAATGATATGCCCAAGGGAGGGGACATCCATATTCATCTCTCCGGAGCAATCCCACCGGAAAAACTCATAGCAATCGCAGCCCGTCATGACCTTCTTGTCGATCCCGTGACCGGCCAACTGGTTGATCCGGCAACAGACCAGCCATTTAATTACACTCCACTCAAGCCCCTTGTCCCGGTTGCATCTGCATACACAAATGCAACTTTGTTTTCATACCTGGTCTCCAAGTGGTCAATGGCCGGTTTTTCGTATGAGAATCAGACAGGACATGACTGGTTTTTCAGTACCTTTGATCTCATCGATCCGGTCACGTACTACGACGGGGAATTAATTGCCGAGATCAGGGACCAGGCAGCCTCTGAGAATATCAGGTATCTTGAATTGATGACGTCTCAGACCAACTCTGATAAAGTCAGGCAGATAGTAAGCCAGGTTCCCTGGGATGATAATCTCTCACTCCTCCGGGAAAATCTTTTAGACGCCGGTCTTGCTGATATCTGCCGGCAGAAAGTTCTGACCCTGGCAACCTATGATCAGGTATCGCGGGAGCATTCAACAGCAGAAGGCAGGAATGTCACGGTCAGGTATACCTACGAAGCCCTACGATTTTATCCTCAAAAAGAAGTGTTCAGTGATCTGCTCCAAGCATTTGAGATAGCCAACCAGTCACCACTCATAGAAGGAGTTACACTCGTAGGTGATGAAGCAGACAAGTATTCACTTCGAGATTACGATGAACACATGAAGATGGTTGCATACCTTCATAGTGTCTACCCCGATGTCGGCATTACGCTCCATGCAGGTGAACTGACCCCTGAACTGGTTCCCCCTGTCGATATGCAGGATCACATCTCACAAGCGATATCCACCGGGAATGCCTCGCGGATTGGGCATGGGGTCAGCATCAGATATGAAAAAGATAGAGAAGAAGTGCTGGAAAAAATGTCTGCTTCCCACATTCCTGTTGAGATCCTTTTGACCAGCAACCTGCAGATACTGGGGATAGATACGGCAGAACACCCGGTCTCACTCTACCTGGATCATGATGTTCCCGTGATCCTTGCAACCGATGATCCCGGCGTCGAACGTACTACCCTCACCCAGGAGTTCGTTAATCTCACGATGAACAAACCCCACGTTTCGTATGAACAGATTCGGGAGATTAATATGAATAGCATCAGGTACAGTTTTCTTCCTCAGACAGAGAAGGACCGGATGCTAGCAGAACTCAATGAGAGCCTGCGGCAGTATGAACGTACAGTTCCAGCCGGATTCACGGGAACACCGGCATGTGAGACTGCTTTGACTGCGTAAAAAAGGGGACTGAATTTCCGAGTCATAATCCCGGGACTCTCCCCCGGGAATCCACCCTATAAAAATCGCCCTGTTTTTAATTTAACTCTCAATTTTCAGAGATTTTCAGTGCCATTTTGGCCACATATAAACCAAGGTAATAACGGGGTTAGATTTTAAAAAAGAGGCCGAAAATCGAGTTAATAGCGGGACATCACGACCATGCGAGATTCACACTAGCCCTAATGGTGGTTGAGAAGGAGATCAGGGCTTTACGTGCCCATGTAAAAACGATATTTGAGCCCCTTTTTTCTGCAGTGACCTGTTTGATACCAGATGAGGAATCTACACCCATTGAAAAGAACCCGGCGTGGTTAGTGGAGTGATTTTAAACCATTGCAATCAAATTTCGCATTAGCGAAAGAAGAGCAGTTTGATTAAGCAAATTAAAAATTTATTAGATATTGACTTCGAACACAATGTCTTTAGGTGTGTCAACCACCTGAAAAGAACAAACTTTTTTGAAAGAATGCGCCGTGAATGCCAGCCTGGGAATCAAATGGATAGCCGACCCGGATTGATAATACTCCAAGGTCGGATCAGTCTG
>NZ_DATMYY010000030.1:0-13567 GCF_035560735.1 Methanospirillum sp. | reverse complement strand
TTATCTTCCTCACAAATGAAAACTAGATTCTTTAGGTAGCAAAACGAAATAGTCAATTACTCAATACTACCATTGCTCATCCTGTAATCTGGCTTGAGGGAGGTGAAAATGGAGACTAAAACATTATCTAAAATTCAGCAGGAAGGAATAAAGGCATTAATCAATACGTTAGGCCCGGTTGATACAGTCCGGTTTATACAGATCTATGACCCAGGATATGGCGACTATACCAGTGAGCGAAAGACCTGGCTTCCAGATGATCCAGAAGAGTACTTCAAATCCATAGAAAAAAGAAGAGAAGAAAAGAAAAGAAAAGTAACTCTTCCTGATTCAATCTAGCACAATAGAAGATCTCGCCCCTGCGACCGTGCTTCTCACCCCTTCCTCCTCTCCCTACTCCAAGCCCGAGGGGAGTGAGCGAATCAGGTTTACCTGGGCCATCTGACAGCTCGGCTCGCAACTCGTTACTTCATTCCGGGTGGATCATTTTTGGGTGGAATGAGACGATCGTCTCTCCCCCTTCCCCCTCAATCAGAGGGACATTCTCTCCCCGCTTGCTCATCCACTCCGTTCCCTGAAAAAAACTCCCGGATATTGTCACATCAGGGCTTTTGATCAAAAAAATAACCGGTTAGCCAGATGCAGATATTTCAGGCACTTTCGTATGACTCCCCCGGATTCAATACTATAACCTTCAGATCAGTCGTTCGCTCAATAACCCGTTTAAACTCCCCGGCATCCTGAGCAATTTTTGGTGAAGTATTATAGTGAATCGGAATGACAACCGGAGCACCAACAAAGTCTGCGGCAATCATCGCCTCCCGTGGCCCCATGGTATATCTCCCGCCAATTGGAAGCAGAGCGATATCCGGATTATATATCCGTCCGATGAGTTTCATGTCACCAAAGAGGGCGGTGTCCCCGGCATGGTAAACGGTAACTCCATCCATAGTGATCAGGAAACCGGCAGCGGCCCCACCATATACTCCGATCCCTGCATCCTCAATCCATGAAGAATGAACAGCAGCTGTCATCGTGAACTCAACTCCGTCTACAGTAATCGTGCCCCCGATATTCATCGGTTCAGCCTCAAGTCCCTTCTTCTCAAGGTAATGGGCAAGTTCATTCATGGCAACTGTCTTGACACCGAGATCGATAGCACACCCGAGATGATCAGCATGAGCATGGGTCACGGCTACAATATCTGGCGTGCAGGAAATCTTTCCGTCAGGTACAAAAGGATCAATGAGCACTGTGCGGGACCCCTCAAGGAGTACACATGAGTGCCCGAGCCAGGTTAGTTTCATAAAAAAAATCAGGTGATGTCGATCAGTTCTGCTTCAGTGATGTCGATTGATTCACCGAAAGCATCCTTGGTCGCACTGGCTGTCATCTGTTCAGTCAGATCACGATCTTCCATAACATCCTTGATTCGCTCGATGTACCTGTCCATGTCCCGGTCAATCATTGCCTCAAGCACATGGCGGTACTCACGCAGAGTTGAAGGACTGATACCGAGTTCCTCGCTGATCTCCTTCATGGTCTTTCCTGACGTCATGAGTTCTTCCATCTTGAACCGGTCAAATGGCATCTTGAAATCAAGTTCACGGAAGAGTTTCATTCTGACACGAGCACGTGCCACCGTCTTTGACAATTTTTCGTCACCCAGATCGCGGGCTATCTCAGTATCATTCTTTCCTGCATGGTATGCGCAGATAAGTTTTGCAAGCTGGATTGGACGCAGTTTAGTCTTGAAGATCCCCTGGTCGAGCAGCTCACGCATAATGAGTGCGATCTCCCGCTCGACTGCGTCACTATCACGAAGAGTGCCGTGGATCTTCTTCATCGGCTCCACAATCTGTGTGTTGCCGGTCATATTGGTAAACAACTGTAAAAGTTGTTCTTTTTTCTGGATCTCTTCAGGCATGGGATATCACACTGGTAGGGATACCGATATAGATGCCGTTTAAATTATTTAAGTTTGTTGGAATTTTTCGGAAAATCGACCGATATTCCTTTTAACTAACTTATGATGACGCTGAAATTCTCCATAATGCGACTCCTCTTAACCCTCCTATCGGGATATGCCTGATGGAGCTGGCGGCATTGTCCTAACCCCCAGCATGAAGAATACTCCGGAATCTATATGCTCTGAATTTACCAATATGTCTAGATATTTCTGATATTGAGGTGTCATTCGCGGTGGTTTCAAAGGCAGATAAAAAGTCGCAGGTTCCGGAGAACGATATCTATGATCAGGTCATTGATCTTGCCAGGCGACGTGGTTTTGTCTGGCCGTCATCTGAGTGTTATGGATCGGTTGCGGGTTTCATCGATTATGGCCCGCTCGGAACCCTGCTCAAACGACGGATTGAAAACCTGTGGCGCCAGTTCTACGTAGTATCGGAAGGGTACTATGAAATTGAGTGCCCGACCATCGGCCAGGAAGCCATATATATTGCATCAGGTCACGTGGGTGGGTTTGCTGACAAAATGTGTCAGTGCCCGGCCTGTGAAGAATATCTTCGTGCAGACCATGTTGCCGAGGCTCACAATGTTCCTGACGCTTCGGTACTAAATGCAGCCGAACTCCAGAAGGCAATCTGTGGGCTCCCTTGCCCAGCATGTGGAGAAAAACTTGAAAATATCGAGGTGTTTGCCTTCAACCTCATGTTCCAGACCTCCATCGGGCCGGGTTCACAGCGGAAAGGCTATCTCAGGCCTGAGACCGCCCAGGGGATCTTCGTTGACTTTGGTCGTCTGCTCCGGTTTTATCGTGACCGCCTCCCCTTTGGAACAGTCCAGATCGGCAAATCATACCGGAATGAGATCTCACCACGCCAGGGTATGATCAGGCTTCGTGAGTTCACCCAGGCAGAGGCCGAGATCTTTGTCCATCCTGAAGAGAAGAATCACCCGAACTTTTCCCGGTATGCTGACTACTCATTCCCTCTCTTCTCGTACCAGCAGCAACAGGCAGGTGGAGAAGCCAGGGTTTACACCATGAAGGACGCTGTTGCCGAGGGCGTTATTGCCAACGAATACGTTGCATACTACCTTGCCCTTACTCATGACCTGCTTACCACCATCGGGGTGAAACCGGAAAAGCTCAGGTTCAGACAGCATCTTCCTGACGAAAGAGCACATTATGCCGAGGATTGTTGGGATGCTGAAATCCGTTCTGAGCGGTTCGGATGGGTTGAGACTGTTGGCATTGCTGACCGGACCGATTATGATCTGAACGCTCATGCCGAGGAGAGTGGCGATTCGTTTACGGTTTATATCCAGTTTGCAGAACCAAAGCGTGAACGACGCAAGGTAATCTCTGCGAACATGGGAGTACTCGGTCCCCAGTACCGTGGGAAAGCGAAAGCGATAGCTGATGCCCTTGCAACTGTTACTCCCGGACCTGATGGTGCAACGGTTACCGTTGATGGGGAAGAATATTTTGTTCCATCTCATCTGTTTGAGATTTCAGAACAGGACGTGGATGTTCGTGGAACAGATGTCAGACCACATGTGATTGAGCCAAGTTACGGGATTGACCGGATGATATATGCAGTCCTTGAACACTCCTTTGATGAAGAAGATGTTGATGGCGAAGTCAGAAAGGTGATGCGGTTCCCGTACAGAATCGCCCCGGTTCAGGTTGCGGTTCTCCCCCTCATGGCTCGTGACGGGCTTGACACAATAGCACGCGAGATAACCCATACTCTGCATGGGCATGAGATATTGGCAGAGTATGATGACTCCGGTGCAATCGGCAGAAGGTACCGTAGACAAGATGAGGTAGGAACTCCTCTTGCCATCACCGTTGACTACGATACCAAAGAGGATCAGACCGTGACCCTTCGTGAGCGTGACAGTATGAAACAGGTGCGGGTAAAGATTACTGATCTGCCGCTGTTCATTTCCGGTCTCATCAAAGGTCAGAAGGACTTTTCAGATCTTTCATCCTGATGGAATACATCAATCATCCTCTTATTCTCCCTGACCGGCTTGAAAAGCGTACCTACCAGTTTTCAATTGCGATGCGGGCATTAGATGGCAACACACTGGTTGTCATTCCCACCGGTCTTGGCAAGACTGCTGTTGCCCTTATTGTGGCCGCTTCAAGGCTCTATAGCATGGGTGGCAAGGTTCTGATGCTTGCTCCAACAAAGCCGCTTGTAGAGCAGCATCTCCGATATTTCCAGAGTCATCTCAATCTCCCTGAAGGCACTGAAAAGAGTTGTGTGATCTTCACCGGGGAAGCGGCTCCTGCAGTGAGGACTGCCGAGTGGGATGCAGCAACCGTGATCCTGGCTACTCCGCAGGTAGTGAAGAATGATCTGATTGCCGGACGATATTCGCTTCACGATGTCTCTTTGCTTGTGGTAGATGAAGCCCATCGTGCAGTGGGTAATTATGCATACGTGTTCCTGGTTGAACGGTACATGGAGACTGCCATCCAGCCACTTGTCCTTGCGATGACCGCATCACCGGGGGGAAACCAGGAGAAGGTAGCAGACATTGTTGAAAATCTGCATATCGTTCATGTCGAGACCCGGTCAGAAGTTGATCCTGATGTCAAACCCTATGTACATGAGAAAGAGGTTGAGATCATCAATGTCAACCTTCCTGATGAACTAAAACAGTGTCTTACCTATCTCTATGACCTGATAGAGAGCCGTCTCTCCCAGCTTCGGGAGATGGGCCTGCCTGCTCCGGACAGGAAAAATCTCTCGATGAAGGCATTACAGGAACTCAATGCTCTCATCCAGCAGCGAATAGCAGAACGTGACGCAACCGGTTATGTTGCAGCAAGCATTCATGCCGAGTGCATGAAAATTCGCCATGCGGTAGGGCTGGCAGAGTCACAGGGATGTCTGGTACTCAAAGGGTACCTACAAAAACTTTCTGCAGAGGGAAAAACACCCGGTGGATCAAAAGCGAGTAAACGCATAGCAGAAGATCCCAGTTTTGTTGAACTTTTAAATCGTGCAGAAGGATGGGAGGAAGAATGCCATCCAAAACTTCTGGCACTTCCATCGCTTGTTGAGCAGATACTTGAGGAGCATCCTGAAAGCCGGGTTATTGTCTTTGCGACATATCGGGACACGGTCAGAATGATTGTTGAGATGCTCGCTGCCCGTGGAATAACTGCAGAGCGATTTGTTGGTCAGGCAACCAAGGACAGCGAAAAGGGTCTGTCACAGAAAAAACAGATAGCAGCTCTTAAACGATTCCGGGAGGGTGAGTTCAGGGTTCTCGTTGCAACCTCTGTCGGTGAAGAGGGGCTTGACATTCCCTCAACCGATGTTGTAATCTTTTACGAACCGGTTCCTTCAGAGATACGAAGCATCCAGCGGAAAGGGAGAACCGGCCGGCACGGTACAGGCCGGATCATTGTGATGGTCACCCGGGGCACAAGTGATGAGATCTCCCGGTTCACATCGGTGCGAAAAGAACGGGCAATGGCAAAACAGATGTCCGGTCTTGGGAAGCGGATGAAGAATGAATTCCAGTCAGCACTGTCCCTGAGCCCTGAAGAGATTGCCAGGGATCGTGCTGAACAGGAAGAGCATTTTGGTCCTCAAATCGTTGTAGATGATCGTGAACTTGTCTCTAAAGTTACTGAACATCTCTCTGCTGCCGATGCCAGGATCAGTGTCGAACGTCT
The DNA here is from genome assembly GCF_035560735.1 of Methanospirillum sp. Taxonomy (GTDB): domain Archaea; phylum Halobacteriota; class Methanomicrobia; order Methanomicrobiales; family Methanospirillaceae; genus Methanospirillum. The sequence continues at coordinate 7,905 of NZ_DATMYY010000030.1, read as the reverse complement.
TCCTGTTGGTGACTATCGTATCGGTGAACGTATCCTCGTTGAGCGTAAAACTGCCCGGGATTTTGTGGATACGCTGATAGAGCGTGATCTGCTTGGACAGATCAGACAGATGGCAGCGAATTGTACAAAGCCGGTATTAATCATTGAGGGAGGTGATCTCTATTGTCAGCGCGATATTCATCCAAATGCCATTCGGGGAGCGCTTGCCGCGATCGGGATAAACTTTGGTGTTACAATTTTTTCTGCTTCTGATCCCAGGGAGACCGCCGAACTCCTTCTGGTTCTTGCGCGCCGTGAATCAGAAGATGGAACATATGAGCGCACTTTACCGTTGAAACATACATATCAGGGTAATCATGAGGCACAGGAAGCTATTATAACCGCATTTCCTGAGATTGGACTCAAACATGCCCGGTCTTTATTGTCTGAGTTTGGTTCGGTTCAGGCTGTTATACAGGCTGAACGCGATGACCTTCTCAAGGTTCCCGGTATCGGTGTAAAAAAAGCAGAACGGATTTATGAATTATCCCGGTTATCATACCCCTGATTCAGTATAGAGTACGTTTCTGCGACTTCTTTTAATGCATGTGTTAGTTCAGCAATTTTGCGTGAATCCGGTTCTTCTTCAATAAAAATAAGCAGAGATTTGATAGTCCGGTCAAATTGTTCAACGAGATCAATGTCGATTCCTGCTTTTAGGATCCCTGGATTCTGATGTCTGGATTCCTTATTTTGAGTTTTGGATCTTGAATCCCCTTTGTTTTCACCCTTTGCTTCTAGATCTGCCTCCTTACATACCACACACGATGTTTCACCTTTGTATTCAAAGAGCGGGGAGCCGCAGTTCTGACATGTCTTTGCAAGCATCTTTCCTCCCTTCAGAAGGTACTCTGCCATGATCTCATCTGGTTTTCTCATAATTTCACTATAGTTTTATGAGGGGCCGTAAGTAATAATAAGAGAAGCTCTCTCACGGGTGATAGCATGCCAAATCCGGAACAGACGGTAGATAACTGTATACAGATGCTTTCCGCCATTATTGATGACGGAACGATTCCGCGCAATATCAGGCGGGTCGCTGACGAAACACGTACCCTTTTACAAAATAAAGATAAGCAGGTTGGCCTCAGGGCAGCCGAAGCGATATCCAAGATTGACGAGATCAGCAATGATTCTAATATGCCGATGCACGCAAGAACCCGTGTATGGGAATTGGTCTCTAACCTTGAGACAGTCCCTCTAGATTAATCGATGCGCTTAGGCTTTCTGCCTACTGAATAATCAGTATCTTTGTAAAACGCGTATGCCGGTAACCCCGGCATCGATCTTTTTTTGATTCAGGTTTAGTATTTTCACTTCAGTGTTGTGGATAATAAGTCTTTTAGCAAATATGAATCTACGAATCTGCAGAAAATTTGTTATTCTATGGTGATGGAAAGACTCACCATCCGGGAAAATAGGTGGTTAGTTGAGTTTTTTGATAACTTTGTTTGCTATCTTCAGGGCACAGTAATCCCCACACATGGTGCAGGCTTCCGTGTCAGCAGGCATCCGTTCTGATCTGATTTTACGTGCCCGCTCCGGGTTGATAGCAAGATTGTACTGGGCATCCCAGTCAAGGTCCCGCCGTGCATGACCCATAGCCAGGTCCTGATCCCGCTTCTTGAGTTTTATCATGTCACCAACATGAGCCGCAATTCTGCTGCTCATCACACCTTCGTATACATCTTCCAAATTTGGCAAGGCAAGATGTTCTGCTGGAGTTACGTAGCAGATAAAGTCAGCACCATATGAGGATGACATTGCGGCTCCGATGGCTGCTACCCGGTCATCATACCCTGGAGCAATATCGGTTACTATCGGTCCGAGCATGTAGAAGGGTTTGTTTCCAGACATCCGCTTCATCAGTTTCACATTGGTCTCGATCTCGTCGACAGGAACATGACCTGGTCCTTCAACGATTACCTGAATTCCCTGCTCATGAGCCTTGTCTCCGAGCTCGGCATTGATGATTAATTCCTGAATCTGAGCTCGGTCGGTTGCATCATGCACAGCACCTGCCCGCATGCCGTTCCCGGTTGAGAGCGTGACTTCATGCTCTTTAAGGATTTCACAAAGGTAATCAAACTCCGCAAAGAGTGGGTTTTCTTTGTCGTTGTGGAGCATCCATGCGGTAAGAAAAGCACCACCCCGTGAGCAGAGACCGCCGTGTCGACCCTGCTTTTGGAGGCGCTCAAGGGTGATACGGTTGATACCGGTGTGGATAGCCATGAAATTGGTACCAAGTTTTGCCTGCTCGGCAGTGATCCTGAAGAGATCATCTTCACGCATGTGAATGACTGCCCCGTCCTTTCGTGCTGCCTCAATAAATGCCTGGTACAAAGGTACTGATCCTACTGAAAGGCTGGTTGCCTCAACAACACGCCTGCGGATATCAAAAAAGTCTCCGCCGGTTGAGAGTTCCATTAAGGTATCAGCACCTGCCCTCTCACCTGCTTTTGCCTTTTCAACCTCCATATCCACATCAACAATATCTGAGGAAGTCCCGATTGAGCAGTTAACTTTGGTGCGAAGTCCTTCTCCGATACCACATACTTTCACTTTGCGGTAGGGAGACACCGGGATGACAATATGTCCTGCAGCGATTCCACGGCGGATATAATCTTCAGTTACACCTTCCTGGGCTGCAACGATCTTCATCTCTTCGGTGATGATGCCTCTCCTGGCATCCTCAACTATTGACATACCTCATATGTACTGTAATAAGATACATAAAGGCTCGGTTTTTGAAAAGGGGACTCCAATTTGGTTTCTCGCAGCGCAAGTAAAATTGTTTTGCGTTTCTATGCTTTTGCTATCCTGATCCTGCAGGGAATCACCAATGAAAACAGTGATGAAAACCGGGCACCAATCTGTTACCGCAGTGACAGATCCAGTCCGCATAAACTTTGCCGGCTTTGTCCCTCTCAGTACCGTTGACTGGCGGGGAAGATCCGCTTGTGTCATATTCTTCAGGGGATGTCCGGTCAGGTGCTGGTACTGCCAGAACCCTGGTATTCAGAGTGGAACTGACGTCAAGGACTGTATGGAGATTCTCTCCATGATCAGGTCTGCCGAGCTTCTGATAAGCGGGGTAGTCTTCTCAGGTGGCGAGGCGACAATGCAACCGGATGCACTTCGGTTCCTGGCAGATCATGCAAAACAGATGGGGCTCGTTACAGGTTTACATACAAACGGTGTGTTTCCTGAAGTGCTGGTAGATCTGATCTCCAGAAAGTTGATCGACCTCATCGCGCTAGATATTAAACCGGACTGGAATCTTAACACCGTAAAAGGGAAAGAGCGGGCACTCGGGGATGAAGTAAAACGGTCACTGGCACTCTGTTCATCCGGGTATCGTGAAGGGTCTCTGCCAAAATTCGAGGTGGTATTGACACTTTTTCCGGGAAGCAGTGAGCAGGTAGCATCAGTTGTTCCAGATGTTGCTATAGATGTAGACCTGGTGCTTCAACAGGGAGAGTATACCGGGATCCGGGCCCTCCAGTTTGCGGATCTTACCGCAATAGCAGATGAACTTCATCGTCCGGTACGAATACGGACCAGAGAGCAAGGGGAGATATGGTATGAAGGTAATAGGAATTGTAGGAATGCCGGGATCCGGGAAGGGTGAGTTCTCTGCTGTGTCTGCCGAACTTGGTATCCCGGTAGTGGTAATGGGTGATGTCATCAGGGAAGAAGTAAAAAAAGAAGGGCTTCCTCCAGTTGATGCCAGCATGGGTATAGTTGCAAGACAATTGAGGGAGCAGTATGGGATGGCTGCAATCGCTCATGTCTGTATCCCGGTCATCGAGTCACAGAACTCGCAGGTGGTTTTGATCGATGGTATCAGAGGAGATGCCGAGGTGAAGGAGTTTGCTGAGCATTTCTCTGATTTCATCCTTATTGCGATTGATTCACCTCTGGAAACCCGGTTTGACAGGCTCAAAGTACGTGGACGATCTGATGACCTGAAAAATATTTCAGAATTGAATACCCGGGATGAACGGGAGTCATCGTTTGGTCTGCGTGAGGCGATGGGCCTTGCTACTATGCGGGTTCAAAATACAGGCACCCTAGATGAGTACCGCTGTACTGTCCGTTCTACCCTTGAGCAGATAGCAGGAGCATCATGAGTATTTCACCCTATTTTGGATCGTCAGCAAAAGTATGGGATGAGATAGACTGGATATTTGGTATCGAAGAGGCTGGGTTTTCTGGTTGGGAAGTGTGTGCTGATGGAAATTATCATTTCAGCAGGTCAGATTCCTATAACTCCGTAATTGAAACTCTGGCAAGTACATCCCTTAAGGTTACTGTTCATGCACCGTATGGCGATCTGAATCCGGCTGCCATAAATGAACCGATCTGGATGGAAACAGTTCAGCAGATATCTGAGTGTATCAGGAAAGCAGCATCAATCACCGACCGGGTAACCATTCATCCGGGATATCTTTCATGTACCGGCAAACTTGTGCCAGATAAGGTTTGGCAACTCCAAAAAGAAGCCCTTCGAGAGTTTGGGAAAGTGGGACAAGAGTACGGAGTTACTGCCTGTATTGAGAATATGCCAAACATTCCTGATTTTCTCTGTCACTATCCTGAAGAGATCCTCGGTCTCATCGAGGATATTGAAGGTATAGGGCTTACCATTGACTTTGGTCATGCAAACACCCTTGGAAAGGTTGACGCATTCAGAAAATACCTGGACCACGCCTCTCATGTCCATATTCACGACAACCACGGCAAATCTGATGAGCATCTTCCTATAGGTGCTGGGACCATCAACTGGAAACGTCTCTCAAAAGATCTTCTTGAACGCTATTCTGGTGTAGTGGTGGTGGAAGGTCGCTCAATTGAGGAAGCAAAGTTGTCATTTGATCAGATCAAGAGGTGGGGATCATAGCCGGCGAGACACTACAGGTATTTTTCCTGGGAACGTCCGGGGCCCTTCCGACTATTTCACGGAATCTTCCCTGTATCTTAATCAAATGGGGTTCTCATGATCTCCTGTTTGACTGTGGAGAAGGTGCCCAGCGTCAGATGATGAAGGCCAGGACTGGTTTTTCATTTGAATCTGTGTTCATCACTCACTGGCATGCTGATCACTTCCTTGGTCTTATCGGTCTCCTTCAGACGATGTCATTTTCCGGTAGGGAAGAGCCCCTTGTTGTCTATGGCCCTGATACAGTTCATGAGATGGTCACTGATATCAAACAGATCTGCAGGAGCAGGATCAAGTTTCAGGTTGAGTCAAGACGTGTCAGGCCTGGGGACTCACTTGGATTTGATGGGTATACTATTCATGCTGTGGCAACTGATCATGGAATTCCCGGACTTTCCTATATCTTTGAAGAAGACAAGCGCCCGGGGAGGTTCAACCGTGAGCTTGCCATCAGTCTGGGTGTACGGCCCGGTCCTCTCTTTGGAAGACTTCAGCGGGGAGAGAGCGTACAGATTGTTGTTGACGGGCAGGAACGATTGATCACTCCTGAAATGATTATGGGTGAGCGACGTCTAGGCAGGAAGATCATCTATACGGGCGATACAAGACCGAACCTGTCTGAACTTGCACCACTCGGTGAGGAAGCGGATCTCCTGATTCATGACGCAACTTTTGATGATACTGAACTCGACCGTGCACGTGAATTTATGCATTCAACAGCCGGTGAAGCAGGCCGGGTTGCGGCAGCACTGAAAGCCGGGCACCTGGCTCTTTTCCATATCAGTACCAGATATACATCTGCCGATCAGCATCTTGTTGATGCACGAAAAAATTTCTTTGGTGAACTTCTCGCACCTGATGATCTGGTCATGCTAGATGTTCCGTTTTCTGACCGGACTTCCCCTCCTTTTGAAGTACCATAACCGCCCTGATTGCAAGGGGAACAAATTCTCCGTTTTCAGCCGGATATTCTCCTGTTGCATGGTTGAATTTAAGTTCCTCAAGTTACCACTATACTACCATCGGTTGTTTGCTTTGCCCTGCACTCCTCCCGTAACCGGGGTTTTTTCAGCTTCTTGTCTGATCGCAGAGGCCGGCCGAATATCGGTGGATAGTTCGTATGCCAAAAGGAACAGAGACAGTTGTATACAGCCTTGGAGATGGGTGCAGTCTTGCTGATGTGGTTGTCGGCAAGACCTATGCAGGCACTGTCCAGGGGTTTGCCGCGTTCGGAACCTTTGTGTTCCTGAATAGTTCAACCAAAGGACTCGTTCATAAAAGTAATATGCTTACCAGTCACCAGGAAGGGGATTCTATTCTGGTACGGGTAGGCAATGTCAGAGATAACGGAAATATTGACCTTGAAGAGGTCATCATCACCTCATATCAGGTTCAGCCTGTCATCTGCAAAAAGCGTGCGATTCAACTTGGCGAACTGAAAGGCAAAGTTGGTCGCAGGGTGATGGTTGAGTGCGTGGTCGCCCAGATAAAACAAACATCAGGTCCTACTATCTTCACACTTGTGGATGCCAGTGGCTCAGAGAATGCTGCTGGGTTTGTAGAGGCTGGCAAAAGAGCATTTCCTGATGCAAGTCAGGGAAGTGTAGTCCGGGCATCCGGGGAAATCATGCAGCGTGGAGGTCAGATCCAGATCGAACTGGAAAACCTGACAGTACTCCGCGGACCTGAAGCAGATGAAGTTCTTGCAGGTATTGAACAGGCTATAGACGCACGGGCTGAACCACCTGAAGTTCCACTTCTTGTTGAAAGTGAGGTACTTGAGAAACTCAGGCCTGCAATGCGAAAGATCGCAAAGATCATCAGGCGTGCCGTTTTCACCGCACAACCGATTCTTCTTCGCCACCATGCTGATGCAGACGGGATATGTTCAGCTGTATCTATTGAACAGGCTGTTATCTCTCTGATCAATGAATCCGGAGGAGACTATGATTCAGATTATTATCTCTTCAAGCGGGCACCATCCAAAGCTCCTTTCTATGAAATAGAGGACATAGTCAGGGATCTCGATTATGCTACCAGGGATAATGTCAGATTTGGCCAGAAAATGCCACTGGTACTCCTGACCGATAATGGATCAACGGAAGAGGATTTGCCTGCCATGAAGATGGCAAAGGTATACGGTATTCCAATGATCGTCTTTGATCACCACCATCCTGATGAGATCGTTGATCAGTATCTCGAAGCGCATGTTAACCCGTATCATGTTGGTGGAGATTATGGAATCACTGCAGGTATGCTAGGTACCGAGATCGCTCGTCTGATCTGCCCTTCTGTCGATCGTCAGATCCGTCATGTCGCCGCCGTAGCAGGTGTAGCAGACCGAAGTGAGGCACCAGAGCGAACCAGATATCTCGAACTTAATGCAGATCGGTTTTCAGAGGAAGAGTGCAAGAGGATTGCTCTAGCCCTTGATTATATTCAGTTTTATCTCCGGTTTAATGATGGCAAGGAACTAATAAAGGATATTCTGGACCTGAATGATAATCATGAACGTCATCTTGAGATGGTGAAACTCCTTGAGGATGAAGCCAACATTGCGATAACTGATCAGGTAAAAACCTGCATGCCGCACGTCGGGCACACGGTCCTTGGCAATGGTGCTCACCTCTTTACAATCGATGTAGAGATTCATGCTCATAAATTCACCTTCCCTCCACCAGGCAAGACCTGTGGAGAAGTACACGATAGACTCTGCCAGCAATATGCCGGTCAACCGGTTGTGACCCTTGGATTTGGTCCTGATTTTGTTGTTCTCAGATCCCGTGGTGTGTTCATGAACATACCAAGGATGGTCAGAGAGCTTCGTGATGATCTTCCAGGAGCCGGGGTTAATGGCGGTGGACATCTCGTAGTGGGCAGTATAAAATTCGTAGAAGGAATGCGTTCAGAAGTCACAGAAAAAC
>NZ_DATMYY010000029.1:0-4699 GCF_035560735.1 Methanospirillum sp. | reverse complement strand
GTGATAAATAATTACCAATCGGAACGCCAGGAGTGGACCGGATCACATTCTCCAGGAGCCATAAAGTATCCTTACACTTGATCTTCTTCTCTACCAAGGAAAGCAGGATATCGTGGTTCATCGAAGGATAAAATTTTGAGATATCAAACTTCAGGCAGTACTGAGTATTAGGGACGTCTTTGAGAAACTTCCGAAGTCTATAGGACCCGGCATGAAGACCTTTACCCGGTATCGCTGAGTACAGATCAAAAATGAAAACCTTATCCCATATTGGTTGGATAACCTGCATCACTGCATGCTGGACAACCCTATCTGGAAAATAAGGGAGTTTATAAATCGTCCTCTGCTTTGGCTCAAAGATTTCTTTCAGTTCATAGGGAGACGTGGTAAACGTCTTTGAGATAAGCATCCGCTGAATTTCAGCGATAAACACCTCTGGGTCTTGATTGACCATCTGGACCTCGCCATACTGGGACTTTCCCCTTCTGGCATTGAGATGAGCAGTTAAGAGATTGTCAGTATCAACAATCTGTGAGAAGAGATTGCCGAATCGTTTCATGATTCAGCCCTACCCATCCGGGAGAGTGTTCCTAAAAGTACTGACACTCCCGGAAGGTTTGCTTTCTGTTTGACCAGATAATCAATCTGATTCAGGTCTGATTGCTGTTCAGGGCTACTCAATACAGTCTTGAGCTCAAGCTGCGTACTGATATTCGGATTGGCATACGAGACGGTGTTATTCGAATTAAGGTAACCGACCTCTGCATACCCGGCATTATTCCAATTGCTGCCGGCTAGCAGAACGCTGCTTATGCAACCAAACCATACCAATATGATCCTTGAAAAATTATTAAGTGAACGCATAATATTTCCCAAAGTCCCTGATTATCACTAAAAATGGTAATTTTTCAGCGTATTTTTCAATCTGATCCATAAGAACGCATGAACCAGTGAACAGAACATGACGCGTGTCTTCTTTCTCAAACTGTATCGTTAAGTATTTTTCATCCTTGAATTTTGACTGATGAATTGAGTACCCGGTTACCAGGATCTCCTGATTCAGAATGTCCTTTAGCTTCACCTTTTCGCCATCGAGTTTTGCATCCCCGGCAGCAAATTCTGAAAACCTCGGATACACTGTCATTTTCACCCAATAAACTCAAGCCGCGCACCGAGCGCCGGATCGGCATACGAGACGGCGCAATTCGAACCAAGGCAACCGACCCCCGCATACCCGGCACTACTCCAACCGCCGCCGGCCAGCAGAACGCCAATTTGACCGATTCCGGATTGATGCGACCAGTCAAAATCACAAAATCCGGTAGTCTCACTAGCTGCTAATGCAGAGGGTATCATCAAATGATCAAGCAGTCCTGCTGAATCATGCCCGACTGCTGATACATATCCTTGACAATAGGCTCCAGAATCAGTCCCGCTGATGTTATTCACTCCATTTAATGGCAATGGGCTTGTTACAGCATCATAATTGCCAGAAGTGAGTGTTCCTGCTAGTGTTCCAGTCCCATCTCTTTTTACAATATTGTGTGCAGTATCGGTCGAATTGTAACCAATGATGAACTGCCAGAGATTACTCCAGAGGTTTTCAAGGCCAAAAAGTGAAACGCCTAACAGATCAGTCGTCCCTGACGAACGGCCCATAATATCCTCATAAGATGATACAGATCCGTTTGTAAGGGCAGATGTGTTTGCAGAATTTGATCTTCCTGCACCTACTGCTGCTTGTGAGTTAAGCGTACCAAGACGAATATATGTTAAGAGCCGAATCATCGCCCAGGTGTGAATATTTACGATGCCCCAACCTGCCCCAATCAGATTTGCAGCAGCTTCAAAATGGGCAATTGTCCCCGATGTGCCTGCATCATCCCCTGTGAGTGCCAGGTTTCCGGACTTACTAGTAAGTTTCAAGCCAGTCCAGGAGGTAGCTTTTATTGTGTTATAACTGCCATTTGCTACAGTTGTTCCTCCATTCGCCCCTGCCATATAGGATCCAACATAGATCGCATTGGCGGGGCTGGATGCATGGCCTCTCTGGTTAGCTGAAAATACGGGGACGAAACCATCCCACGGGAATGGACTGATCCACCATTTCTTCACTGTCCCAATCATGTCCCATTTGAGATAATGTAAAGGAAACTGGGTCATTATGTAGTCTGCAGTAAGAGTTAACCCATCGCCTCTTGCATTAGATCCGAAAGTTGGAACTCCGGCAGCGGTTAGGCAGCACCGCCAGATTTTACCGAATATAGGATGAGAATTAAACCAGATTTCTGAAGGGGTTGGGATTGTATTCCCATCTTTGTCGATATAAGCCAAGGTTGGAGAGGATGATGCCGAGTTCCAAGCTATCCCGATAATGAGTGATGGATCATATCCATATCCTTTCTCCCAGGATGTAATCAACCCTGAAATATCTTTGAAAACCATCAGGCCAGACCTTCATAGATGGATGCTTCAATCTTTGTTGTTGATGACGCTGAAATGAACCGTATTTTATATCCGGGAAGAAGAATTGTCTTCCCGCTATCTGCAATTACTGCCAAGGCAGACACCGACGATTTGAGTAAACATGATTTATGTACGTTTGAGCCATCAGTCACCCAGATCTCAACCGCAACGGCTGAAGAATCCGGATTATAAAGGCTCAATTTTAGAACCATTGACTTTTTTGTTGTGTCTGAATTTGTATAGAGATCGGTCTCAGTCGATACTGTAATTGCACCTGAATATACTACTGTAGCTCCCATAATTTCACCCAAAAATTATTGCAGCGATAATTGGATCCATCTGATTTTCCTGTGCGATAACACGGGTATTGAGATCCGAAATATTGTTCATAAATCCTCCATAGTCCCAGTTTGAGAAACTCCTAAACGCCTTAACCCCGGATGAGAAAGTTTGAGCCGATCCGGTTGAGGATAGATGTTCATCTCCTGATCGTACTATCGTGAGATATCCCGCAGTACCGGAGACTACAGTTTTGGCAGTATATTTACAAACTTCAAATTCGGTGGATGATTTTTTGATGGTGCAGAGATTTGGGGCATCATCAAAGTAATCGAGGTGGTCAACATACAACTGAGTATCTGTCTGGGACAGGGGCTGTGTAGTGACCGCCTGAAGTCCGGGGACAGTGATTGGATACATCGTTTTCTGTGCCGTTTTGCTCACCCGTTCAATGTATCGGTCACAGTTACCGTCATTTGATCATTTTGCCCAACAGCTTGAGCCAAGGACATTACATGCCTCCAAGCCATATTCTGACCGGGAGCATTGGACCAGGACCCAAACAGAGCTCTTATGACATTATCCCCGGTAAACGTAAGATTCCAGGTGAGTTTCATTGCGGTAACAGTCCCGGATGAAACATCAGCCACAGATGCAGCAGTTCTTCCACACCCTCCGGTTGTGAGTTCCTGTGCCGGGGCATTTGCAGAAGCAGATTCTGCTGTTGCATCCCCATCCTGGCCGAGATAGATGATCGACTGTGCCGAGAGTCCGTATGCAAGTTTCAACTTCTGCAGACGGCCAATGATTGTTTGAGTTGCCATTTTACCTCCTCATCCGGGATTTTTTCCAGAGCATGTTCCAGATACATTGAAATTTTCTCTCCTTATCTGGGATTTCTTTTTGAAAATGCTCTTCATATTTTATCTTCCCATCTGGACCCCGGATGACAACGTCAACATTCCGGATTCGGGTTTTATTAGCTAGATCTATTTTCATGGTTAGTACCCCACTGCAACACTCGCCTTGAGCATATCAGAGATTAAATCGCTTGCGGTTGTCTGTTTAGAGAATGTATTCCCGGTTACATTGTTGTTGATCACGGTACTTCCGCTACTCTTCGCTGAAGTGCTTACAGCGGAGTTATAGAGCGACTGTGCAGCCGAAACGATAGAACTAGCTTTGTTAATCGCTGCATTTGCTTGAGAAATAGCAGAATTGATCTGGTTTACTGCAGCCAGTGCAACAGATCCCAGATTCTGCAATGCAGGCGGAAGGCCCGAAACACCGGATTGAGCAGTGATTCCCGAATCTCCTAAGAGTTTATTGATGTCTGAAAGTCTGGAGTTCATATTTGCGGCCTCTTCTGCCGATAAAGAGCCATCGCTCATATATTTGGTGTACTGATTCTGTGCGTCCTGGATCTTTCCATAAGCCAAAGTTAGATCAAGAGTCTGTGAGGCCGCCTGCTGAGTTAGGGGGGTGTTCTGCCCGATGGAAGAGTTGAGTTGATTCCAGGCGTTGCGAACCTCATCCTGTTTGATGATCCCATCCTGTAGGACTGAGTTCATGATCTGCTGTGAGGTAGTGAGTGTTTCAGTATTTTGAGTGGCTATTTTCGTCGCTTGAGACCCATTCCTGACAGAATCGATGTATGCATCAGAGCCATAATTTGAGGTATATTTTTCTGTGAGGTTCTGAACTTCGGAGTTGCTCTGCCAGGATGCCCCCGGATATTTTCGAAGGACGGCATTGATCCTCTGATCGAGGTCATAGGTCATCTGCCCATTTGAATACCCTGAATTAATGTCGTTTTTTATAACCTGATCCGCTGCTGCCTTTACCGCTGAATCAATGGCGTTCTGATAGAATTGAGCATCATACCCGGTGTAACCCCCATATACTGGTGAGTTCCCCTTATCTTGTGCAACTGCCCCAGGAGTCTCTTCAGGAG
>NZ_DATMYY010000028.1:0-2760 GCF_035560735.1 Methanospirillum sp. | reverse complement strand
GATAAAAACATGGCAAACAACTCTCAATCAATTCATACGGAAAAAGAAAAGATAGCCCTTCTTTCGGTAGGTTCTAATACATTTCTGGTCCTTCTAAAACTAATCGTTGGATTAACCCTTGGATCAATCAGTATCATATCTGAAGCAATCCACTCGGGAATGGACCTTCTAGCGTCAATTGTAGCCTATTTTTCAGTGAAAAAATCTGCACTCGCTCCAGATGATGATCACTCCTTTGGGCATGGCAAATATGAATCTGTATCAGGAATGTTTGAGGCTATACTCATCTTTGTTGCTGCAGTTATAATCATATATGAAGCAGGCGGGAAAATTCTTGAACCAACAGCCGAACCAATGGATCCAACACTCATGCTCGCAGGTATCGCTGTTATGGGAATATCAGCGCTTGCAAATGCTTTTGTTTCATCGCGGCTGATGAAAATCGCGAAGAAAACCGAGTCTATCGCTCTCGAAAGTGATGCCTGGCACTTACGGACAGACGTGTATACATCGGTTGGAGTCCTTGCAGGTTTGGTCTTAATCAGGCTAACTGGGATTACCATTCTGGATTCAATTGTGGCCATTGGTGTCGCTCTTGTAATTATGAAGGCAGCATATGATCTCACACAAAAATCATATAAGGATCTCATAGATTGTAGCCTCACAGATGACGAAATCAAAAGGATTACGACAATTATCTGCGAACATTATTCAGATTATGTTAGTTATCACGGACTCCGGACAAGAAGAGCTGGGCCGGAGATATTTATCGAATTTCACCTCGTCGTAGATAAATCTGTATCGGTGGAGCAATCACATGATCTTACCGATCACCTTGAGGATGATTTAAAACTCGAATTTCCTCGTGCATATGTCACGATCCATGTAGAACCCAACACTGGAGAGAATGCACATAAGCCATCGCTGTGTGAGAATACCTCAAAATAAAGTTATCAGAAGAGATCATCAAAGAATGACTTCTTTTTATGGCTCTTTACAGAGTGATGATCGTCATACGAATGATCATCACTATGGTCATGTTCATGCTCTGAGTGCTTCACATGGTTCGAATTGTATCCTCTATCAGAATATTCTGGATTCTGATGGGATCCTTGCATCCCGTTATTTAATAATTGGTCCAATTTCCCTTTCTCAAGCCAGATACCTCTACACTGAGGGCAATAATCGATAGAAATGGACAACCTTTCGCCCATAAGGAGATCAACATTGCAAACCGGACACTTCATATTCACAATCGTAATATCATTTACATGATGAGAGATAGAGTTTCTTCATCATCACTAAGGTGCAGTATGAAAAACATTTACAGCGTATTTCTGCTTGGAGTATTGGTTATCGGATCAATTGGTGTATCTGGGTGTACCTCTATGGTAAACTCACAAGACCTGGCGTTTTTAAGTTCATTGCAGGAATTTCAAAATGAGTCAGTAACCAGAATCGGACATATTAACGAGGATGTAAAGATAAAAGAGTGGAATTCAGTAAAAAGTGAGTTGAACGGATATCAGGGAGTAATTAAAACTGAGATTGATCATCTGAATTCAATGCAGGTTTCAGAAAAAGTGGTCCCGATTCGTAATCAGGCAGTAACTGCACTGAAAAAGCAAGAAGTCATAATTAATCAGATTCAGAACCTCTCTGAAATCAACGAGTCAGTAGTATCGAACCTGGCCAGTGATTATCTTTCTGATGCAATCCATGCTGTTGCATCATCAGCACTGTCTGGAAAGGAATAAATTTCTTTTTTGCATCAAAATCATAATCGCCAGACAATTCGGCAATATGAAATCTAAAAGAGAACTGGAACTAATAATTCGCAGCGAAAAAAAGGCTGTTCTCATTGTAAATACCCATTCGCGAAAAGGTGAGAAACTCTTTTTTAGGGCAATGGACCTCCTGAATCAAAAGGGCATTGATGTTATCGAATCCTATCCGGTTCGGAAACCTGAACGAATGAAACAGATTGTTCAGGATAGTATCAATAAAGGTCATTCACTGATCATTGTAGGAGGAGGAGATGGTACACTAAACACGATTATGGAATCTTTTGTTAATCGTGATGTAGTTCTTGGGATTCTTCCTTTGGGAACTGCCAATAATTTTGCCAGATCTATGGGTATTCCAATGACCCTTGAAAGGGCTGTTGACATTATCGCTGATGGAAAAGTCGTGGATATCGATCTCGGAATGATCAATGATCAGTATTTTATCAACATTGCCACGATTGGTTTTTCCCGCAATGTGATCTCTGCAACGCCGAGGGTTTTTAAAAAATATCTTGGTGTTTTGTCATATCTTTTGTACGAGATCAAATATCTCCTGTCTCAGCAACTTTTTGTCTGTGAAATTTCAAATAATGAGGTTAAAAAGAGATTCCAAACAAGACAGTTGATTATAGCAAACGGAAGTTTTTACGGAACCCGCAAGATATCCCCTGAAGCCCACATTGACAATAATACTCTCCTAATCTTTGCAATGGACTCTATGAGCAGATGGCAGGGATTGAAATTCTGGATCGGGTTCTTACTGGGACGGCATCTATCATTTCCTGAATCTCGCCTCTTCCAGGTTGAGTCTGCGTATATTGAGACAGTCCCACTGAAGTATGTGATTCTCGGAGGAGAGAAAGTCGCCAGAACACCGATTCAGATATCTGTTGATCAGGCCGCAGTTAAGATTATGGCAGCAGAATCATTCCGGGATCATGATGATATTCTTGCTGAAAGATCAGGCTAATAT
>NZ_DATMYY010000027.1:0-4619 GCF_035560735.1 Methanospirillum sp. | reverse complement strand
CTGTAATGTTAATCAGACAGAATAAAAAAAATGATAAAGTGGAACTGGTTATTCCATGTCAGGAGCTGCATCATCGTCGCCCTCGTCGATGATTTCAGCTTGAGGAATGTCCTGCAGTTCCTGTGATTCTTCAGGAGAGAGTGAGGTTACTCCCACTACCCGGTCTTTTGCTCCGATTCTCATGATTCGGACACCACGGGTGCTGCGTCCCTGAATCGAAATCTTGTTTACTTTAGTCCTGATAACATTTCCTTCTGCACTCATCAGGATGATCTCTTCATCTTCTGATAAGGCAAAAGCAGTTACGACTCCATCATTACGCCCGACTTTGATGTTTCTGACACCAAGAGTTCCTCTTCCATGACCCCGGTACTCATCAAAGCTGGTTCGCTTTCCGTAACCAGCTTCCGTGATAGTAAGCAGGAGTTTTCCTTCTTCCACAACAGTCAGGCTGCGGACAACATCATCATCCCTCATCCGCATTCCAATAACTCCGAGAGCATTACGATGACGAAGAGAGATCTGATCTTCATGGAATCGCAGACTCTGTCCATATCTGGTCGTGATTAGTACTTCCTGGGTTCCATCAGTAACAATCACATGAACAAGATGATCGTTGTCACGCAAAGTTATTGCATTCACTCCGGTTGAACGTGGACGTGAAAACTCATCTTGTGGGATTTTTATCGTCATCCCATGTTCAGTTAAGAAGAGGAAGAACCGATCTGAGCAGAATTCTTTTACAGGAATTACCGCTGTTACCCGTTCATCATCATTGAGATCAAGCAGATTAACGATGGCCTTTCCTCTGCTCTGGCGTGAAGCCTCCGGGATATCGAACACTCTCAGCCAGTATGCCCTTCCTTCAGAAGTGAAACAGAGAAGATGATCATGTGTATATGCAACAAAGACCTGCTCAACAAAATCTTCATCCTTCGTTGAGATACCCATCACACCACGTCCACCACGACCCTGAGTCCGGTATGCATCAATATCAATATATTTGATATAATTATGATGAGTAAGACAGACCAGTACCTGCTTATTTGGTATGAGATCTTCTTTGTCAATGGTAGTGGTATCAATGGTTATCTGGGTTCTTCTGCTGTCACCATATTTGGATACAGCCTCATTAAGTTCCCTGGCAATTTCTGCTCTGATATGACTTTCTGTTGAAAGAAGCTCTACCAGGCGACGGATCTCTGCTTCGAGCTGATCCCGTTCATCTACAAGTTTCTGCTTTTCTAGTGCAGCAAGACGGCGAAGCTGCATCTGGAGAATTGCTGTTGCCTGAGCTTCATCGAGATCAAATTTGGAAACCAATGCTTGTTTAGCTTCATCAGCAGTTTTCGATGCTCTGATTGTAGCAATAACAGCATCGATATTGTCGATTGCATGAAGAAGACCACGGAGAATATGGACCCGTTCTTCTGCTTTTCGTTTGTCAAATTCACTTCTGCGGGTGATGACCACAATACGGTGCTGAACAAACTGCTCTATGAGTCCGATTAAACCGAATACTTTCGGTTGCAGATCCATAATTGCCAGGTTGATAATACCAAAGGTACTCTCAAGAGCAGTATGCTTATACAGGTGATTCAGTATCATCTGGGGATGAGTTCCCTTTTTCAGATCGATGACAATCCTCATCCCTTCCTTGTCCGATTCATCCCTGATGTCAGATATTCCTTCTATCTTCTTCTCTCTGACAAGATCTGCAATGTACTCAATCAGACGTGCTTTATTGACCTGATACGGGAGTTCAGTAATAATAATCTGTTCCCGTTTACCGGTTTCATCAATATCAGCAACGCCCCTGACTGTAAGTTTTCCGTACCCTGTATGGTATGCTGACTTGATTCCATCAGTACCCATAATGACTCCACCGGTAGGAAAGTCAGGACCCGGCAGAATCTTCATCAAGTCATCAACGGTTGCTTCAGGATTATCCAGATAATAAATGATAGCTCTACAGACTTCACCTACATTATGTGGTGGCATCTTGGTTGCCATACCAACTGCAATACCATCAGAACCATTTATTAACAGATTCGGCAGTTTCGCCGGAAGTACATTGGGTTCTTCAAGAGACTCGTCAAAGTTGGGAGAAAAGGATACTGTTTCCTTTTCGATGTCTTCAAGTAATTCCTCAGCTTCTGGTTTCAACCGGATTTCGGTATAACGCATTGCTGCCGGGGCATCACCATCAATAGAACCAAAATTTCCCTGCCCATCAGCAAGCATCATACGATATGTCCAGGGCTGAGCCATTCTGACAATCGTATCGTAAATCGAAGAATCACCATGTGGGTGATACTTACCCATGACTTCTCCGACTACACGGGCGGATTTTTTGTAAGCCTTGTCATGGGTGTTACCCATCTCCCACATTGCGAACAAGGACTTTCGATGAACCGGCTTAAGACCATCCCGTACATCAGGGATTGCTCTGCCGATGATAACCGACATCGCATAATTGATGTAAGAGGTCTTCATCTCCTCTTCAATATTGACCCTGTTTACACGGGGGTTGAGAATGCTAACCTCTGGCTGCTCTTCAGATGTCAAGGTTGGTCACCTCTTTGCAGTGTCTCTTAATGAAATCTTTACGGGCAGTCACATCATCTCCCATCAATTTCTCGAAGATCTCATTTGCATAACTTGCGTCTTCGATCTTCACCTGCTTGAGAATTCGTGACTCAGGATCCATTGTAGTACTCCAGAGTTGAATTGCATTCATTTCTCCAAGACCTTTGTATCGCTGAACTCCAACTCCCTTATCTCCCATCTCACCCATCAGTCTGCGCATATCATCCTCGGTATATGCGTAAACTTCCTGTTTTCCTTTTGCAATCCGGTAAAGGGGAGGCTGGGCCAGGTAGATATAGCCGGCCTCGATGAGTGGAAGCATGTACCGGTAAAAAAATGTCAAAAGCAGGGTAGCGATATGAGCTCCATCGACATCTGCATCAGTCATGATGATGACGTGATGATACCGTGCCTTCTCAATATCAAAGGATTCACCAACTCCGGTACCAATTGCTGAAATCAGAGCCTGAATTTCATTGTTCTTTAGAATTTTATGTACCGTTGCCTTTTCTACGTTTAGGATCTTACCTCTGAGAGGAAGAATAGCCTGGAACCTTCGATCCCGTCCCTGTTTGGCGCTACCACCTGCAGAATCTCCTTCGACAATATACATTTCACTCTTTTCAGGAGCACGTTCAGTGCAGTCTGCCAGTTTTCCAGGAAGCCCGGAAGAATCGAGAGTACTTTTTCTTCGTGCAAGTTCTCTGGCTTTACGTGCTGCTTCCCGTGCCTGAAATGCTAATACTGCCTTTTCGATGATGGCGCTGAGGTCTTTGGGATGCTCTTCAAAGTATTCACAAAGTGAGGCATAGACCAGTGAATCAACAATACCCTTAACGTCACTGTTCCCAAGTTTCATCTTGGTCTGACCTTCAAACTGAGGATTTGCCATCTTTATTGATATGATGGCAGTCAGACCTTCACGGACATCTTCGCCTTTTAAAGAAAAGTTTGGATCCTTGATTGCCTTATTTTCCTTGCCCATCTTGTTGATGGCTTTTGTTAATGCTGATCTAAAACCCTCAAGATGGGTTCCACCTTCACGGGTATTGACACTGTTAACATACGTAAAGATCTTTTCTGAATATCCGTTGGTGTATTGAAATGCGATGTCCACCTCAACCTTGTTTTCAAGGTCAGATTTCTCAAGAGCGATGACACTCTCATGAATGGGCGGTACATCCTTGTTTAAAAACCGAACATACTCAGTTATACCGCCGGCATATGAAAAGGTCTCACGGCATTCATTCCAATCCTCGCATCGTTCATCGCAGATTTTAATTGTAATGCCACAGTTCAGGAATGCAAGTTCTCGCATTCTGTGTGCAAGTACATCATAATCAAATTCAACAGTATCAAAGATCGTACTGTCAGGTTTGAACGTTACTATTGTGCCGGTGACTGCTACTTTATAAGATCTGAGAAAATCTTCTCTATTATCCGGTGCGTTACAGGGAAGTGAACCATATCGGCGAATATACCGCTGATTCAATTCTTCGAGTGATTCTTCACGGCAAGTCATCTCTTGGATGACTCCTCCGCGAGAAAACTGCATCTCGTATTCGTTGCCGTCTTTCCAGACTTTTGCAGTTAATTTCACAGATAAAGCGTTAACAACAGATACACCGACACCGTGTAAACCTCCGGAGACTTGATACGTGTCTTTATCAAATTTTCCTCCGGCATGAAGGACGGTAAGTACCGTTTCTAGGGCACTTTTGTTGTTATTATCCTTCATTGGGTCGATCGGGATACCCCGGCCATTATCTTCTACACTGACACTTCCGTCAGGGTGTATAATGATATCAACCTGGTTACAGTATCCGGCAAGTGCCTCGTCGATAGAATTATCAACAACTTCATATACCAGATGATGAAGACCACGTGTATCGGTAGAACCGATATACATTGCCGGGCGTTCACGTACCGGTTCAAGCCCCCGCAATATTTTGATATTTCCAGAATCGTACGTGTCTGACAAAGTGAACCCCCATTCAAAATGGAATAGTTACGATAGTACCCTATACTAT
>NZ_DATMYY010000026.1:0-2103 GCF_035560735.1 Methanospirillum sp. | reverse complement strand
CGTTTATTCTGCATGGTGGCAAAGTTGGTATACACGCCGGTCATCAGATCCTCTCTAGTTGGCGTCTCATATCGGAACTCAAAAAAAGGATTTTATGCTTCTTACAAAGCATTTCACACCACTGTCATGCAGTACCGGGTGCCTGGTATTTTTTAGAAAAAAGCCTGCCATCAGTCACGGTGATTAAATCAGGAAGAACCCCTATTGCTCCGGAGTTTGCATTCATTGCTTTGAGTGTGACCGAATAGGTTCCCGGAACAGTATAGGTATGAGTTGGATTTATCTCACCTGATGTTTTTCCGTCTCCAAAATTCCAGGAGTAAGCGGTTGGATTACCCTGACATGTACTGGTAAATGCAACAGTCAGAGGAGCTGAACCTCTTATGGTATTGGCGGTAAACGAGACTTGTATTGTATCAGAAGAACCTGAAGTGGAATTGCTCTGAACTGTAGATAAAGCGTTTAAAGACCAGTTATCAACCGAACCTAGCATACTGGTTCCACCATTGGGTCCCGGCTGGGATAGGAGGGATTCCATATCAACGGTCTTTGTTGAATCAGAATTTTGGATGTCAACAATCCAGGCGTCATAACCCCCATGATTACCAGACACATCGCCATCATTTGATGAAGTGTATCCGGCTACCAGGTACCTGTCGTTGGAAATCTGAATAATCGATATTGCATCATCTTCTCCAGTTCCTCCAAGACATTTTTGCCATTTCAAGTTGCCATCAGCATCAAGTTTCACTATCCAGGCATCATAATCACCGTGATAACCTGACACATCGCCATCATCAGATGATGTATATCCGGCAATCAAATACCCGCTGTCAGAATCCTGTATAACAGATTCAACAGCATCATCGCCTGAACCACCAAGACATTTCTGCCATTTCAGGTTGCCGTCAGCATCAAGTTTCACTACCCAGGCATCGTTATTGCCGTGGTTACCTGAAACATTCCCATCTGTGGAATTGGTGTACCCGCCTATTAGATATCCGCCATCTTTTGTCTTAATAAGGGAAGCCACATAGTCATCCCCACTACCACCGAGACATTTCTGCCACTTCAGTCCAACTGTGGTATTCAGACATACGATCCATGCATCGTAGCCCCCATGATTTCCAACGACATCTCCATCAGTGGAACTTGCCCTCCCTGCAGTAAGATATCCACCCTCTGGAGTTTGGATTACTGAAGTCAACTCATCTAAATTACTACCACCAAGACACTTCTGCCATTGCAATGTCCCATTTGCATTGATCTTCTGAATCCAGCCATCATAATCTCCATGATTACCAGATACGTTCCCATCCTGTG
Organism: Methanospirillum sp.; assembly: GCF_035560735.1. Taxonomy (GTDB): domain Archaea; phylum Halobacteriota; class Methanomicrobia; order Methanomicrobiales; family Methanospirillaceae; genus Methanospirillum. Next base: position 780 of record NZ_DATMYY010000026.1, on the reverse strand, counting down.
ATCCAGTTCCTCCAATGACAAGGTATCCTGTATCAGCAGTCTGGATTCCTGACCAGCCCCAGTCGTGTTTGCTTCCTCCAAGACTGTTTGACCATTCAGTTGTACCGATAGATGAGAGTTTCAAGATCCATGAATCATCAGCACCATGGTTTCCGGTTACATTTCCATCAGTGGAGTATGAATACCCGGTGATAAGGTATCCTTTATCCGGGGTTTGATTCACTGACATACCGACATCAATATCAGATCCCCCTAGATTCTTCTGCCATTCAATGGATCCATTTGCAGCGAATTTCACAATCCAGTAATCATAGTTTCCATGAAATCCTGATATGTTGCCATCGGTTGAGTTTGTATATCCGCAAAAGATAGATCCTCCGTCAGCAGTCCTGATTATCGAGGATACAGTATCATCACTACTTCCGCCATAGCATTTCTGCCAGGTAACATTGATTCCCGTGGTATCTTTCAGTGATGATACGGTTGATGTTGTAGAAGACCTACTCGCCTTGACTTCCTGAGCCGAAAGGGCCATAGTTTGAGATTTAACGGCTGGCTGAAGCACAGGTGTTGTGTCGTTTCCAGAAGTGATATTAGATTGATGTATTCCCGGGCCTGAAAACTCTGGTGCCGGCCCTGGGAGAGCAGATACATTCAATGTTAGAAGACTGATGCAAACCAGCCCGGTGAGAAGTATAAAAAAACCTCTCGTTGGATATTTAAAATAAGAATCAATTCTCATATTTCCCCATTTATCTCCCGTACGCGGCAGAACCATCC
>NZ_DATMYY010000025.1:0-4027 GCF_035560735.1 Methanospirillum sp. | reverse complement strand
GAGTCGTACTAGTTTTACACGTCTGATCCCTCTTTACCCGCCAGAAATACGGTAATTTCCATGAACCGGCGTATAACACAGATCGTACTGGTCATTCTTCTGCAGATACTGATTTCACTGGTACTTGTACCGGTAACTGCAGAGAGCATACAGGATGCCACTATCTGGGCAAATAAAGGGAAAGCTCTGGCAGAAACTAAGGATTTCCAGGGTGCCATGGCAGCATATGATCAGGCACTGCAGCTCGATGCCTATTATGCTGAAGGGTGGAAACTCCGGGGAGATGCCCTTATGGCACTGGAAAGGTATGCAGAGGCAGCAGATTCATACGATCGTGCAATTAGCATCGACAAAACCAATGCAGAAATAGTCGGAAAAAAAGGACGCGCACTATTCATGCTTGGAAAGTATCGTGATTCTCTTGATGCCTATGACCGTGCAGTCTCTCTCAACCCGAATGTTTTTCTGAACCTTGACGGCAAGGCAGATGTTCTGGCTGCTCTGAACCGGTACTCAGAGGCTGACTCAATGTACGATGCAGCCCTGAAGGTAGATCCACGGAGCAATGCTACCTGGAACAAAAAAGGTCTCACTCTGGCCAAGATGTTCAAGAACGAAGAGGCAACAGAAGCATTCAACCAGTCTTTAACGGTTTACCCTGGATCTGCAGAGGTCTGGAACAATATAGGTAGTGCCTATTTCAACCAGGGAAAGATGAAAGAGGCACTTAAAGCATTTGAACAGGCTATCTCACTTGATGAGAGTTATATCCCCCAGAAATACGGAGATACACTGACCCGTCTTCAACAGGATAAGCAGGCTGCTGCCCAGGAGGCACAAGAGAACAGTTCGGGACAGCTTACCATACAAGCCCCTTCAGAAATAAAACTGCCTCCGTCGATATTTTTGATAAATTACCTTATGATTGGGATAGGCCTTCTGGCAATTCTTTCACTCGGAGTCGTACGACTGTTCAAAACCAGAAAAAAGGAAAAGAAGATCAGGTAGCCCTATCAAGAATTGTTTTAACTAGGCTACTTCTATCGACCTCTTTTTTTATCTTCTTCTCAGGGAGGACCGGCTTTTTAGTCTGGAAAAAGATGCCTATTGGTATTTTCGCATCATCATTGTAATTCCACTGTTGCGCAGTCCGGCAGGCAAATTCGAACAGACCAGCGTTTGATTCACTGGTTTCATAGATCCGTTCATCGTACCACGTGGTCATGTTAAAGAAGGATGCGCAGATCTGAAGAACATCAACATGAGCGAATCCGGGATGCATGATTGCTTCTTTGAAGATACGTCTTAAGTGTGGCAAATGACGGGAGTATGCCCGTGAAACAAAGGTGGCCCCGGATCCAAGCAGTAGTTCAATGACATTTAGGGGATATTCATGAAGGCCCTGGGGGGTTGACTTGCCTTTGTATCCGTATGGTGAAGTCGGCGTATACTGCCCGGTGGTCAGTCCATAGACACGGTTGTTATGGCATATGACTGTAATGTCCATATTGCGCTTTGCTGCATGAATCAGATGATCTAGCCCCTCTGCATACAGATCTCCATCACCGGCAAAACAGATAACCTTGAGATCAGGGTTTGCCATCTTGATACCGGTAGCAACCGGGATAGTTCTGCCGTGAAGTGAATAGAAACTGTTCAGTTGGAAGTAGTCAGCAATCTTAGCGTGGCAGCCGATCCCGGATACCAGAACAAACTGGTCACGTGACATTCCTTCTGCCTCAAGTTCCTGAATGACGAACTTCATGGCATGCTGAATCGCGAAGTTTCCGCATCCCGGACACCAGGTATTCTGTGCCTGGGTGACCAGTGTTTCATCGCTAGTCATGATGCAACCCTCCGTACTTTCTCAAGCAACTCCTCAACTGCGAATGGTCTCCCGTCATACCGCAGAATCAGCTCATCTGTCCGGTACCCTTCAAGAGCTAAAATCTTGTCGAGCTGACCAGTTGAACTGTCCTCTACAAGTATTACTTTTTCAACCCCCTGCATTGCTTTTTTGAACTCACTGGCAGGGAATGGGGAGATAACAACCGGAGAGACCAGCCTCAAATCAAGTTCTTCTGCAACCTCACTGCATACACCACGTGGTGACCCCCAGCAGAGTATCGTAGTCTTTGCCTCAACTGATCCGCCGCAGAAAACTGCTCCTGGCTGGTCAGTCATGGCTGAAAGTTTTTCAGCCTTCCTGAACCGTTTATGGACCATGGCGATGCTCATTTCAGAATCTTCTGAAGTGATCCCTGCGTAGTCATGTGTATAACTGTTCACCTTGATCACCTCTCCTTTATACGGGGGGACCAAAATCGGGGATACCCCGTCAGGAGTATCTGCGTACCGTTTGTACGGGTATGAAGGGGATGGAAGCGGAGCATATGCCCTGACCTCTGGTGTTGTTTCAGGAGTGTATATTCCCTCTGAAAATGTCTTGTCTGAAAGGATGAATGCGGGAATCTGGAGTCTCCAGGCGAGTTGCACAGATTCGGCTGCCCACTTGAATGCTTCGACAGGTGTTGCCGGGGCAGCGATGAACCTTGGGAACTCGCCCTGCCCTGCATGGCATGCAAACAGGAGATCTGACTGCGCTGTATATGTTGGGAGACCGGTTGAAGGCCCTCCCCGTTGAGAGAGCACGATCACAATTGGAACTTCTGACATCCCTGCAAGAGAGAGCCCTTCTGTCATCAGGCAGAATCCTCCCCCTGATGTTCCTACTGCAGCCTTTTTCCCAGCATAAGCGAAACCGAGTGCCATTAGAATAACTGCTATCTCGCTTTCAGGATGGACAACATCGATACCTGCCTCATCTGCTACAGAGGCGAGGAAATGAAGAACTCCGGAAGAAGGTGTCATCGGGTAAGCAACATATGCATCAATACCACCGGCCAGAAGGCCGAGGCCTATCCACTCATTGCCTGAAAGAAGTGGTCGAGGTGATGCTCCATCCACCGGGTGGACCTGCATACACGGGGATATCCGGGAGAATGCTTCGCGTGCGATAAGGAGGTTAATATCAGTCTCTTTGGTCAGTTTTTTTCTGAAAACTGACTCTACCAGGTTCCAGGGGATTCCGGCACACCCACAGAACCCGGCAACCATTGCTGTGTTGCCCATGATAGCCCTGCCTTTGAACTGGGCAACGATCTCCTCAATAGGTAGAGCCTGCCCCTCAGTTTTGACTTTTGGGCTGTCATAGATCACGGTTCCTTTGGTAGTAAGATTACTGGTGTGTAGATCAGCAGTCTTTTGATCGAGTGCCAGGATCAGATCGACACCAGTGCGATGAGTAAACACCGGTTTATCTGATGCCCGTATGATACAGAAGTTATGTCCACCCCTGATTAGAGACGGATAGTCAATATACTGATAAACGTAATAGCCCAGTTCAGAGAAGATCGATGCAATCAACTGACCTGCCTGTGCGATTCCGTCTCCTGCTTTTCCTCCGATGAGGACAGAGTATTCAGACAATTGTTCCGCCTCCATGGGGAGATCTCTGCACCTGATCTCTTTATACTTGTTACCTGCTCAAAGTTGTCAGGCAAATGTCTGATCTATCCATCTGGTAATGCTGTTCCTGACATCCTGGAGGTGTTTCAGACATTGTGGTTCTTCTGGATTACAGTCACCGTGATCAGGGAATGACTGGTGAAAGACCACTCCTGCACCGGGGACCATAGGGCAGGCACCGGATGCAGTGTCACAGACAGTGACTGCGATATCAATGTCCTTGTCAAAGAAATCGAGAAGCGGTTTTGAAGTCTGTCCAGAAATATCAATGCCGATCTCTGTCATAACCAGAACTGCTCTGGGATCCAGAGTGGTTGGTTGTGTCCCCGCACTGTATGCCTCATATCGATCCCCGTACTTAAATCGGAGATATCCTTCAGCGATTTGGGAACGGAATGAGTTATGGGTACAGACAAACAGAACTGTTTTTTTGATATCAGCCATGCTGAGATCTACCTCCTGATACCTGATGAGCATTTCCTGGCAACTGAATCAGATC
>NZ_DATMYY010000024.1:0-3133 GCF_035560735.1 Methanospirillum sp. | reverse complement strand
GTGTAATTATGAGTGCTTTTGTATCAGGCCCATCCTCGAAATATTTCAGTTTTAACTCATTATCCTTATTCATTCTCCCAATTATTACTCCAGCAACGGAATCAACCAGGTAAATCGTTCCATCATCATCTACAATTCCTGAAAATGACTCATTATATAACTTCCCATCCTTCTTCAGGTACTCTTTGACACCAGTAAGCGCCTGTCCTTTCTGTTCTGTGATGTTATAGGTGACTGAGTCAAATTCAGCAAAACCATCGACCTTTGTGTGCCCGACTGCAGTACCATTCCAGATCCCGACTAAATCAGGAGTAGAGACAGTTGTGGTTACATTTGTCTCTGCAGCAACTGTAAAAACCAGACACCCAACGATGACCAGTACGATAATGAGGATAGCACCTGCAACCTTCATGAGTGATACTGTATCGTACCTATATAAATAGAGTCGTTGGCTGAAACTCATTTTTAGAATTGACATTCTAAAATAGTAAACTGGCCTTCAACATCCAGAGATTTTGTATCAAAAGTTGGTTTTCATAGAAAAGCAGAATGGGAATAGAAATACCTCCCTTACACAGAATTTACCCAGATATCCTTCACTTACCTTGCGAGATACCTGTTCTCTTTTTGAGACAGGAAATCCAGCATTAGTGCAGCGATACGATCAGGAACCTGGTACATCATTCCATGCCCACCTCCAGGCACTCTGATCGATATGACATCGTTCAGATGAGAGGCAATCGTTTCTGCATCTTCAACCGGGGTGATACAATCTTCTTCTCCGGTCAGGAGAAGCACGGGTTTTCTGATGCCTGCAAGGGCTTTATCAGAGAACTCCCAGGCACCTATCGCATCCAGTTGCCGGAGGATTGCCGGGATATTTACAGGATGAGAAGGAGGAGGGAATACATCTGACAGGTCAGGATGCTCGTTCAGAAATTCCGGAGGAAACCGTGCATGATAGGGAATGATTCCAGGATTTTCGGGGCTGAACCATGAGGTGATCCGATTGTACACACTGATACCGGACCGGGATGCACAACAGAGCACGAGTGAACATACCAAATCCGGATGAGAGACAGCAAGCTGCAATCCTATCATTGAACCAAGGGAATACCCGAAGATATGGCACGGAGAGATACCGAGCCCTTTCAAAAGGAGAGAGGCGTCGGTTGCCATAGCCTGAATCGATACTTCAGCATTCTCACCTGATGAATACCCAGTCCCCCGGATATCATAGATGATCACCCGATACTCCAATGTTAGCCGCGAAATCAGCCTTCGATCCCATCCAGACATCGTCCCACCCATTGCCGTAATCATAAGGAGGGGTTCTCCGGATCCGATGGACCGATAAGCGGTCATGACCGGTCCGGTCTGAAGGTGATGAACAGGGTGGTCAGTCAGAAGGTCAGTCATGGATAAAGGGGTATTATCTTTTCGTCATGACAGAGCCCGTGTCTCCAGTATATCATTGAGTTCACTCCGGTTGTAATTCACACCGTTCTGGTTGGTACTGATTCAGAGGAAGCACTTCATTCTCCTGTTTTTTCAGGTTCTGACTCTGGTTGCGAATCAGGGAGATAATCGGGATGCACCTGTGGGTACGCAAAGAACGCGACAATCAGGATGAGAATGCTCACGAGAAACGCAAATGCAAATGCCCAGTGGAATCCGGCAGCAAGATTTACAACATCAATAGAGGCGAGTTTTTCCATATTGATACCGCTGGAAAGGGGCAGGTCAGGAATACCCAGCATAAAGATGATATTAAAGATTGGTATTCCGATGATCAGAGGAATGAACCGTGAAAGACTGATAAAACTTGATATCATTCCCTGATACTTCTTCGATACCGAATGGATGACCATATTCGATGCTGAAGTCCAGATCAGACCAGACCCGATACCAATCAGGAGCAGACAGGCGACCATATACCAGGAATTCATGAATACCCTGATATAATAGACTAGGAAGTATCCGAGAATAAGAGGGATACATGCTATGATATTGATGTTTCGCCCACCTATTTTGTTAAACAAATTCCCTGAACAAATACCTCCAGCCATCAACGCGATGGGAAATGCAGTAAATATCAGGCCAGTCACATAGGGAGAGAGACCCATTACAAGTTGCAGGTAGAAAGGAATCAGGTATACAAGACCGTTGAAGTCGATGAACATCAGGATTGTTAACGCATTTATCAGGAAGAAATTCGCCTGCTTAAACAGACGAAGTTCAAGAAGCGGTTTATGGCTTCTGAGTTCACATATCCCAAACAAGCAGAGAGAGCAGATGGCAAGAAGCATCGCCCCGATGATCACCGGATTCGTCCATCCAACTGTCTGTCCTGATGAAACGGTAAAAAGCAGGAAGGCTAGTCCGAGAAAGAATAACACTGCACCAATCCAGTCAAAACCGGGCCTCCACTCAACCCCGGCCAGATCAGGAATTACTACCAGTCCAAGGAGAATGGCACCAATGCCGATGGGGATATTGATGTAAAAGATCCAGCTCCAGGAGAGATACTGGATTAATATTCCCCCAACGGTTGGTCCAAGAGCCATTCCAAGACCAGCAAATGTGAATATCGTACCCATTGCCTTTCCTCTCATCTCCATCGGAAGGAAGGCTGCTACCATTGCAGGACCGATTGCTGTTATCATCGAAGCACCGATTCCCTGAATCACCCGGGAGGCAACTAACGCCTCAAATGAATTGAAGAAGACAGGGAGAAAACCACAGAAAAAAGATCCAAGTGTAAAGATACCAAATCCTGATAAGAATAGTCTTTTGTACCCGATGATATCAGAAATGCCTCCAAATATCAGAACCAGACCGGCCATCACCAGAACATAGACTGTCAGGATAGAACTTGCAGTTCCTGGAAGGATATTGAATAGATGTGATATCGTCGGGTTTGCAACACTCACGATGGTTGCATCGAATGCAGCGATAAAATTTGCCAGAGATATTGAAATTATGAGAAGTGTGAACCTGATGTGATGAGGAGGTTCCCCCCGTGGATACATACTACCCATTTGTTATTCATGAATATGAGAGTGGTGAAGTGTTCAGTCCCTCGGGAATGATAGGGTAATGAATGTAGGGTAATATTAGGTATCGTCATTGG